>JALNZK010000133.1 GCA_023229365.1 Pseudomonadota bacterium
CACTGATTGAGGTATTTATAATCGCTATCATCTACGATTGCCTGCCTGCCTTTTGTAAGTTCTATTATCTTCATTTCTGCACCCAAAAATATGAAGGGCATCGGTCGCCCTCTGACGTTACAAACCATACTTTAATCTCGTGAGCTTTAGTCCAAGCGTCTACCACATAATCTACGTCTGTTCGCTCGTAGCCTACGTTGTTATGCGTGTAGTCGTGGCCCATAATTAGTCCACCGACTTTTACTTTTTTGCTCCACTCACTGATATCGTTAGCACAGTTTATAAAGTTATGATTTCCGTCTATATATATGAAATCGAGTGAGCTGTCTTCAAAGTTTTTAACAGCGTCCATTGAATAGGCCTTGATAATCTCGCACCTATCCCCCAGTCTTTCTCTGGTTCGTTTTTCGTACTCGGTGATGTGGTCGCCCATATTCTCACGATAACCTTCGTAAGGTTCCCAACAATCCACGACGGTAAGTTTTAAGTCAGGGATTTTTCTAAGCAGACAATCCGCAAACTTGCCTTGTTCGGTTCCAATTTCAACGCCTACTTTAAGACCCATTTCGTCCATTAAGTAGGGTAGCTGTTTCCAGCGTGAAACCTTAACAAAATGAGGTGCTTGTCCTGTGCATTTAAATCTGTCTATTAAGAATTGTTGTCTGTCCATAATCCCTTCGCAGCTTTACGGCTATACTCTTTTAACTTTTTATCCATCGCTTTAGCTTTGGAAATAGCGATTCTAACCAATAATTTTACGCTCTCATCTTTTGACCGATAATAGATTTCCCTTAAATCATTACAAATCGTATTTAGGGGGTTTTTGTGTCTTAACCACTTCATATCACAAGGTTCGTACTCTCTCATTTAAGGTACTTCTCCCAATCATCTGGCCAGTTAGGTATTGGCATAAATTGAGGTATCTTCTTTAAATAAATATCTCGGTGTTTGTTGACGAAAAAATCATACGAATAAGCGATGCTGTCTTTAACCTCGTTCCAATTTAAATCGTACATCCGACCATATCTTTTCCCTTTATGTAGATGACAGTAGAAAGTGTTCTTATTCGTCATTACCTTTCCCCCATCAGCCCAAACCTTACAAACGATTTCTTCGCTCTCTTGAGCAAACCCACCGTATCCCTCGGTCTGCATTAGTCCGAGTTTGTTGTAGTAATCTTTAGTAAGAAAGTAGCAAGACCCCTGAAAGGCCATTGTTTCGTCTATTGGAATATTAAGGCGTTCTTTGGTTCTAGTTTCCCACCTGAAGGACTTTAGTTGACCTTTCTTCCACGCTTGCCACATTGGGTATTCGTAATCTACTGGTAATCTATCGTCTTCTTCGACTTTCCAGTTCTCAGCGTCTAATCTCAGTCTGCGAGGTATTTGTACCCAGTTAGGCTGATGGTCTCTGATCAAAATCTCGTCAAACCCTTCACCGACAATACAGTGAGCGTCTAGGGTCATTACATATTCACCTTTACACGCATTAACAGCCATATTGATTAAGTGGCGTTTCTGATTACCAGTAGAGGGTTCGGTATTGATATAGTGGACTCTTGGGTCGTTTACTCTGTCTTCTAAGGGCTCAGAATAGCCATCGGTACAAGCATAGACTTCAATCTCGCCTGTGGCTTTTTCCAGGACTTCTTCGATAGTTCTTTTGAAGTATTTCTCAGTCTTGCCTGGGATAATAATCGTGAGCATATTCCTCCTAAGTTATTGTTGTTTCTTTGCTCTGTAATAGTCCATTTGTCCAAACATAATCAGTAGTTTCGGTTCTGTCTGCGAACACAGATACTTTTCGTGTTAAATATCCGTCTGTGTAAGTGTAGGTAACGTCTGGTTTCTCACCATTACTGCCAGTAAATCTTTCCCAATCACCAACACCACCATAAAGAGTTTGGTTCCAAATATAACCACCATTCTTTTTCACAGAAGTGGCTATATTGTCGTGTTCGGCATTAAGTATTTCTAAAGTTTCTAATAACCTTGGCATAGGTTCCTCTTTCTTTGTGATAAGAGTCGCATCTCTCTATCAATCGTTATATAGTCCCAAATATTTTCTAAAGAAGATTTGTCGGTTCTACCTATCTTCGAGATTAGTTCTTGTATCATCATCGCAACTCCTAAAGAGTCTGCATTAGGATTGACACTTTTAGCCCATTCATAGATATCGCCAACTCTATCAGAGGTATCTTTATCTCCTAAGAGGGTCATATCTATCCCGAGTTGTGTATATAAATCCATTTTAACCTGAACATCGATGTCAGGTGTTATAGCTGTTTCCCCTACGGGTTCAACATAAGGCTCAGTTGGTGGTGCGAATTGTGCTAGTATTTTTGATTCTTCCATATACTAATTTTACCCCCTCTGTTTACTTGGCTAAAGGCTCGTCCATTCCCATTTTGATATAATTGTTCTTCTTCCACTCTAAATCCTTGACGCAGTACCCGTAATGCTTTACACATACATCAGTAAAGATTTGGTAATCGTCAATAGAGCATCTCTGAAAGATAAAAGTCGTATCGGGTTTGACTATCATCGCTGGTCTGTGCCCTCTCTCCTCTGTGTGTCCGTCTGGGTAATAATCCACCATTCTCACAAGCCCCATTTTGGTCTTGAACCTCTTTATAATGCTTTTCCACTCCTTTTCTTCGAGAAATTCGTCAGCATCGCAAATCAAGATATTGTCGTATTCCTGTAGATGGGCAATACCGATATTTAAAACGATATGTTCTTTTTTAGGCGAGAGCTTCATTAGGTGGACATTGGATTGGTTTAAGTTTGAAACTATTTCTTCGGTATCGTCTGGTGCTGGGTCATATCCTTCGTGCAGACAATTAACCACTAAAATCTTATCCACCCAATTCAAAGAAATAAGGACTTCTTTTAGAAAGTCCGTATTATGGTAACTTCTGACTATTGCTGCTACCACGGTTCCCTATAATCATAGAAACCACCCCCGTGCTCTTGAACTCCGTCTATATCCCATTTATCTGCGAATATCGGCCAAGAATCCTTACGGTCTCTTTTAATGGTGTATTCAGTGTTATTCTCTACCTGTAGATGGTAGGCGTAGAATCTTTCTTCATAAAGAACCTTCCATTTTGACCCCTTTAGTTGTAAGAAGAAATCTAGGTGCTCTCCACCAATCTTAAATCTGTTGTCCCACCTAACATCGTTAAAGACCTCTTTTTTAGCAACAAAGAAGTTTAACCCAAGGTCTATTCCATTATCGGGCGGTAGTTTGTACAGCCTTCGTTTCTCTATTTTAAGGGTGTGTTCGTAGTGAGCCACATCTCCGACAAGAGTTCTGAGTGATCCGCAGACAATACCTACATTTCCCCTAAGTTTATTTATGGCTAGACTGATATTAAAGTCTTTTGGAATAACAAAATCGTCATCTAAGAGTAAGATGTAGTCCTCGGTTACCAAGTCCATACAGGCATTTCTTCCTGCAGGAAGTCCAGAATCATAAGGCAACCTAACTATCGTATGCCCTTGTTCCGTAAGTCTGGTGTATAAGGCTTCTTTTTCTTCTGAGAACTTCGAACTATCGTCTGCTATATATAAATGGTATCGAGGAATATTTTCGATAGACTCAATAAGCCTAAAGAGCACATTTTCTCTTTCAAAAGTCTTGATAATAACGGCTAATTCGGGTCCTTCTATCGGATAATCATAATCAATGCAAAAAGGGTCTGTATTCCACCTCCAGTTAGGGTCTGGTATTCTCCAATTAGGACCATATATCTTTTCTAGGTATTCTTCGATACTACTTGGTATGTTCCACTCGAACCCCCAGATATCTAACTTACCTAGAGTGTCGAAATACTTCTCGTCAACGTGATGAGGGATATATTTGTCTCCATCGAAAGATAACCACCAACCTTCACCGTTCCTAAATTCCCTCGTCCAAATATCCATTTTGATATTATTTCTCTTCAAGGTAAGTTCTGTCGCTAGACCTGATGGGTGGGTGTATATCTTGTGCACCTCAAACCCAACATTTTCAAACAGGTGGAGGTTGTTAAGTACGGTTTGTATGTCAAAAACGCAGATATCTGTATCCGTTTCGTCTACTTTACCGTCTCGGTAGGCTAAAAGGAGCGTTCCTGCTTCCAACCAAAAAGTTAGGTTTAGTTCGTCTAGTATTTCTTTGGCTTTGTATAAGTTTTCTACTGCTGGATGCATTTTACGATGACCTCTCTTTCTCTATTGCCGTCTAGTTCGATTAAAAATATTGACTGCCACTTCCCAAGGGTAAGTTTGCCGTCTTTTACTGGTACAGTTAATGATTGTGGGAGTACCATCGCCCTTATATGTGAATAACCATTTATTCGTTCAGTAGGAGGGACATCTCTCTTTTCGATATCATCGTGAGCATAAACCCCACATTTTGGTGCGATTCTCTCTAAAAATGACTCCATATCCCGAACTAGTAATGATTCATCTTCTAAAATTTTAACCCCACAGGTTGTGTGGGGCGTAAAGATAACACAGATACCATTTTCAATATCTACTTCAATATCTTTAGTAATGTTGGTGAATGTTCCCTTAGTTTTGTACTTCAATCGAATCCTTTCTAACGATAATGTTCGCACCTGTTGGGTATTTGCCGAGGAAACAATCCTCAACAACTTTAGCGACCTCGCTTGGCTCCATTAAAGTATTTTGGTCTTCATCTGGGAAGAGGTCTTTACGCATTTTGGTTCTAGTCCTGCCTGGCGATACGCACCAAACCTGATAACCTTCTTCTGCCAGAGATTGTACTAATGAGATAACCCCTGCCTTAGAGGCACAGTAGCCAGACCACCCAGCCCGACCCCTTAAACCTGAGGTAGAGCCGATAAAGACACACTTCGTGCCATTGGTTAAGAGTTTGGCGATATTGAAACTACCGATTAGATTAACCCTAATTTCTTCTTCGTAGTCTCCATTTATTACGCCAGCACAATTGACTATCTCATCGCCAGTAAAACCTTTTACTTGGCTTAGGTCAGATACATCGCACATCCCCCTTGAGACGTGAAAACCCTCTATTGCTTGACCGATGTCGGAGTTCCCTCCAAAGATTATTCTCAACTCAATCCCTCCCTTATTCTCGTTGAACTAATTTCCTTTGTGTAGGGAAAATAAACTATTTCTATCCCTAATTCTTCGGCTACATCCTTACCTACAAAGTTCTTGTTGTCGTCACCTCTACAGATAATATCTGGCTTTAATAACCGAATAGACTTGTTTAATGCGTCTGAATCAGTATAGACAAAGGCGAAGTCCACGAACTTTAACGCTTGAATTATTCTTAGTCTGTCTTCTGCCGATATAACCGTAGGATGACCCTTGATGTGTTCTTGTATAGTCCACGAGGTTGGTATCCCTACGATTAAGTCCCCTAGTTTACTGGCTCTTTCTAGTAGGTTTAAATGACCAACATGGAGCAGGTCGCCCACCATAAAAGTAATTACTTTAGGTTTTGTGTCCAATTTTCTGCGATTCTAGCCCAAGTACAGGTTTTTCCGTATTCCATCATCTCATTACGGTCGTGTTTCTCCCCTAGGGCTTTTAATAGTAAATCTTTATACTCTTCTACATTCTCTGAACTTAAATCCGACTGCCCTGTCTGATAACCAAATCCATTAAGAGTTTCCCCGACAGCACCATAAGGGATGACGACAGGTACGCAACCTCCACACAAAGATTTTAAAGCAGTTATACACGAGATTTCTGGGAAAATACACGGATACGCCCAGATATCTGCTTCTTTCATCGCCTTGGCGATTTCTAAGTGTCCGACTCTGCCGTGGAACTTAATTCCAGGTTGTTTAAGTTTTTCTTGCATCATCTCAACCCATTTCATTCGGTTGGGGTATTCCCTATTCCCTCTGATGTAGTTCTCAAAGCCATAGTAGACATTGAGTTCAGCGTCTTTGTATTTTTCTTTAATATCTGACCACATATCTAAGAGGAGTTCTAGTCCTCTTGAAGGACAAGATGAGTAAATCATCGAGTGAGTTTTCCTCGGTACTTCAAAATTAAACTGTTCTGGCAGGATTCCGTTAGCCGAGTACATTATCTTTTCTTCGGGGATTGATGGCCACAGTTCACGGTGGTACTTCGACAAACACATCACTTTATCAACGTTGGCTAGTACTACTGGCGTGAAGGCACTTTCTGGCTCTACATCGTGCATCCACAAGCACGTTCTACGGGCCTTGTACTTTTTATTGAAGAACCCTGGTCTACGCCAGCCTATTAAGATATTAAAAGTATCTTCTGAGTTAAACCGTGCTGAATTAACGTAACGAACCTTGTCATAAGTCCCCTCATCTGCTCCACACGAATTATAGACGGTTACTTCCCACCCCAAAGAGGTGAGTTCTCTTGATATTGAGATAACGGCTTCTTCTGAACCACCAATCCCGCTTACTGCTGATTTTGGCGACCAATCTTCCCACGAACCATCACAGAAAATTACAATAGACTTGTCAGACCAGACCTTAGGCTCTGAACAATCTCTTTCCATCTCTATCACGACAGGTGAGTCGGAAATCTCTTTGGGGATAGCTTTTAAGAGTTCACGTCTGCCTTTTTTATCTAAGGATTTCCACACCTTGATATAACCATCGGTAAGTTCACGCATTTCTTGTAGTTTGTAGGCTTCCTTCAGAAGTTCTTTGACTTTTTTGTCTTTAGGACTCATCTTTTTGAGTTTCTCAAAGTATTCAATGGCTTTTTTAAAATCACCTAGGTTAATCGAGGAGATAGCCATGTCTAAGTAGGCTTGCTGTTCTCTCCCGACTAGAATCCAATCTCCTGTGTACTTATTCTTGGAAAAGCCCATCTCTAGCCACTCTACAGCCTTTTTAAAGTCCATAAAATGACAACAGACTTTCCCTGCCATAAAATAAGCGTCTTGAACATGAGGGAGTTCTCCTAACGCCAATAAAGCATAGTCCATCGCTGGTTTCTTCGCCTGTTGTGAGATAGCTATATCAACTAGGTCGAGGTAAGCTCCGTATTTATGCTCGTCCCACCCACTCATTGAAACAAACTGCCTCAAGAGGTCTTCCGCTTGGTCGTTTATCCCTAGGTCTTTATAAGTACAGCCTAGATAATAAACGATACGAGGGTCTATCTCTTTGTTGTCTAGTTCTCGAAGTTTAAGTTGATTAGCGAGTTCTTTCTCTAAAATCTTAATGTTTCGGATTGATTTCTCTTTGACATCTTCTTCGGTAAGGTTATGAACTATTACGAAGTCATCTGTTTTAACGACTTTAGGTTGCGATTCGTTCATTAGGGTTTCGTGCAAAGCCCCGACCCAAGTATAGCCAGAGTTTCTTCTAACGATACGCTCTCTGATATTCTCGATTAAAACATTACCATTCTTGTCTCGTTGGTAGATATAATTAGCGAAAACTGCCATTACATCGTCTGGGAGCATCTCGATTATCTTCTTTAATTTCTCAGGGTGTTTCACAGAATCGTCTGCATCGATCCACGCTATAAATTCACAAGTGCATTTTTCTAAACAGAAATTTCGTTGGTTAGCGAAGTTGTCATCCCAATCTCTAAAGTAGAGTTTAGCTCCATACTTCTTACAGACTTTCTCGAGACCTTTGGCTTCTGTTACAATGACGATTTCGTCAACGTGCTTGGCTACGCTTGCGAGGGCGTTATCTAATAGTTCTGCCTCGTCAGATTTGACTATCATACTTAGAGATAGTGTTTTCATTTTCCTCCTACCATTATTACATTACAAAAATATCAAATTCTTTTTTAAACCATTCCAAATCAGGACCCTTCTCAAACATCTTGGGGTACTCTTTAGTAATCATATTTGCCAAGTGTGAGGGAACCTGTAACGAGAGATTAAAAGTGACCCCATCCTGTTGAATGGGTTTGTATTTGTGTTTATTTTTGAGCCAGTAGTCCGCTTGTTCCTTGTTTTGTTCCAAGAATAGTTCCACGAACTTCTTGATGTTTTTCTTGTCCTTAGCTTTAAGCAAAGTAACCCTCCTCTAAGTTAAACTCTTGCGAAGCTCCCCCGTAGGGGAGCCGATGCAAAGTCTTAACCTACGTTAAAACCTGAATGATAGGCTGAAGTTTTTTCTGCTAAACCTTCAAGTGTTAGCGAACCTTCAATCATTCCCTTTGTGCTAGAACCTGTCTTAGCCAATGGGATGTGTTTAGGTCTGCTACCTGTTAGGTAAGCAACTTTCCAATACTCTGGACGGACAAACAAGATTCCACCTGTTGGGATAACCCTTGAAAGGTAGATACGAACGGTTCCGAAATCACTTTCGTAAATGTCAACCGTATCCCAAACTCTTTTATCAGCAGCAGGGATGTTTTTAGTAGCACCAGCTGTGAATCCAGAGATTACTCTCTTAAGGTAAGAGCCAACATAACATTCATTTGCAACTTCGTCAGTACCGTTATCAAAGATACCCGCAAGGATAGCATTGAAAATAGTGCTTGTTAAAGTTGTGCCTGAAGTATGAGCGGATTTGTTAGTCGTGATTTGAGCGATGATACCTGCCATTTGACCAGCGACACCCGAAGAAGAACTTTTTACAGTTCCTTGTACGATTGCCAACTCTATGTCTCGAGCCATCTTTACAGAGGCTTTCTTCAATTGGTATGCGTATGGGTCGCCTTCTACAGAATTAACAGCTCGTGAGATATCAGATACGGAAACAACCTGTCTGAAAGTCTGAACGAGATTTGTCTTTCTTGTAGGGCTAACGAGGTCAGCCGTGGTAGCATCTGAACCTTCGATAGTGGCATTTAAAGCAGCAGCGGAAAAGACATCTATGCTCCATTGGTGGAGAGTGTCTTTGGCTACGGCTTCGCCTAAACCAGAGAAAAGGGGAGTGTTCTTGTAGTCGCAGTTACTAATATAGTCGACTAAATCTTCACGCCTAAGATTCTGCATATTAGAAATATCAATTTTGTTAATCTATATGTTGCCATATAGTTCGGACTGTCGCATCCCCGTTTGGGGTCTCTTCACTCAGTCTCTGCAGCTGCACAGTTTCCTTGCTTGCTGAGGGTTGTCCACTTGGGAGTTTCCCCATTAATCAGAAGAGATTTTAATTGGACAATTTCGTCTATCCAATAGCCATTTCTTAGTTCCTTTTTGTTAATTTACTATTCTCCCGAATAGAGGTTCTTGAAATCGGTCTTTACAATTCCTTCTAGGAAGTCGTGTTCGGACTTCGTTAGTGAGCTAGCTGTGGAAGCAATTTCAATTTCATTACTTGGTTGGGAGGGGACAAAGTTTGTAGCGTTGACCTTTATTTGTGGGGTCTCCTCTACATTACCAGCGATACCATTAAGGTAATCCTTAATGTTTTTCTCAGCTTGGAAAGAATATTGTGCGTCCCCGACAATACTCGCTATACCAAACTTGTCTCGGTTGTAACGTGCAACTTTCTTGACGGACTCTGGCTGTCCTTCAAGCGATTTCTCAAATAAGTTAGACAGTTCGGACTCATAGCCCTTTACTGCTTCCTCATTTACTTGACGTTCTCTTTCGGCTCGTTCTGCTGCTAACTCAGCTTGTAAGACTTCTATTGTGGCATCTTTTTCTGCCTGCGTTGAGTCTTTAGAGTTCACAACTTCTTCTAACCTTTTTTCGAGTTGGTTTTTCCTCATCAGAGCTTTTTCATACTCTTTTTTAGAAACCATTTCCTCTTGCGGTGCTGTTTCTGCTTTCGCAGTGTCTACCTTATCAGTACCAACGGTCCCTTGTACTAACTCCGTTTCTCCAGTTGGAGTGTCTGTGTTAGCATTTTGCAAGTCTTCAGGTGTTGACATTTGAATTCCCTCCTATTTATTTATTGTTACTTATATTGTATAATACTTGTTTACTCTTGGTTGAATATCTTACCTTTTGCGGTCTTTCGGTTCTCTTCTAAATACTGAGGGTAGAAACTCTGAGCGTATTTCGGTTCTTCTTTGCCGACAGCGTTATACCCAAATCCTACATACCTCTCGTATTCTCTAATGTTTGGTGCGAGTTGTTTTACAACCTCGTTTGTCCCTTTGACGGTCTTTAGATTATACTTGCCTGGGTTAGTCGCCATCTTCTCAATGGTTCGATAGAACGGAGTCGCTCCACCTATCGATAGTGGGAAGTCGGTACTTAGGGGGTCAAAGACATTCATCAGAGCGATTACTGGTCTAAGTTGTGGGTGATCAACAGCAGCGTTTTCGATTCTATCTCTTAACCCACTGTACTGTTTAAGCCCTTCGTTAGTAATGAGGACTCTGCTACCACTACCCTTAGTCAACCATTTAGAACCTTCGGTAACTATCTTCTTCGTGTAGGAAGCAGGGAACATAATCTGATGTAGTCCTCTCTCAAATGGTGAGCGAGAAGTATTGTAAAGATACATCGGTTCGCCCTTCTTGGCGGCCGAGGTGGCGGCTTTCGGTACTGACATCTTCAAAGCGACATCACCATCGGAAACCATTCCTTGTTCAGCGAAGTTCTTCGCTCCTTGATAGGAGTTTTCTTTAATGTAGTTTTGGACATAACTGACCTTATCAGTAGATTCGTCCAGTCCTTTGACATATTCCTTAAATGCAGGTATCTCGTCTACTGACTTAAATTTCTTTCCATAAGGCGTACTCATTAGAGAGTCTGCGAAAGAGTCGGTAAAGTGCAGTGCTTGAGCCTTGGCTCGTTTAATCTTTTCAGAAGTGGCTGCGGTCTTTTCTAAGACTTCGTTAGTCCCTGATATTTTCATATCAGCTTTAACCGTTTTGGCTCCCTTACCATATTCGGGGGTTGCCATAATTCCAGCGTAGTTTCGCTTGGAAGCAGCGTGAACTAGGTCGCCTTTCATTATTCCACCATAGACGGTTGATTCGGTAGTCTGCATTAGCCAAAAGAACGGTCTTAGCCCAAACCTTGCGGACATATAAACTCTGTCTAGCTGATTGAATTTAGGCGAGATGGTGGCAAGTTTTGATTTCATTGAAACGATACCGTTCATCTTTAAGCCTTCATAGTTAGCTTCGCTCATCGCCTGCATAACCTGTTTAGCCATAGAAGGTGGCATTTTAGCCTCTTGCAAAGCCATTTCAACATATTTCTGTCGTAGGTTTTTAACATTTCCGACAGGTATGTATTTACTCTCAACTCTGTCTAGGACTCTATTCAAACTGGCGTATAGTTTGTTCCCCTTACCACCAGTAACGGAGTCTAGTTTCTCAACGGTCTTGCCTTCGATGTCTCGCATTAGAGAACCATTCTCGACTTTGGTCATAAAGAACTTACCCATACTTGTCTTACGGAGTTCTACAACAGCATTAGAGACTTTCTTCTCGATAGCGTTTAGTTCTACTTTAGGAAGCCCCTCTAGTGGGTCGACAGAAGCACCGACCTGTAGTCGTCTGCCCTTATCTAGGATTCTTTGTGGTGTCGAGGTTAAGACTTCTGGTTCTTTTTTGATAAGTTCTAGTTTGTTGGCGTTTCCATACTGTACAGGATTCTCGCCAAGTTTAATCGTATTCTCGGTAACTTTCGAGGTAGGGATTATCTTCTGGGAGACAGGTATCTTCTCGGCAGGTCCTTTAATTGGCTTCCCATTTACTTCTGTAACGAAGTCTGGGGTTCCTTGCTTATATTTAACTTTCCCTGGCTTATAACCTCTTTCGGTAGTTGTTCCACCGACCATATATCCTTCTGTTTTAGGTGCAGGTAGAGCTAATTGTTCTTTGGTTGTTATCAGGCTAGATAGTTGTTTATTCATGGCAGTTTTCATCTCTTCAGTAGTTCTGCCTAGTTTTTTATTACGACCAAACATAGAGCCTGTAATAGCGTGGGTGATGTTCTGTTCTGCATCATTTGGTAACCATTTACCACTCTTAACCATTTCGGCAGTAAATCTATCCCAATCCTCTGGAACGATATGGGTAACATCTTTTCTAAGAGTTTCTTTACAAAATCTAATATAATCGTTGGTAACAAGTTCTCTAGCAGTAGTAGTTCCACCACCTTGAACTTTTATCTTATTGTCTATTCCCTTAACGCCAGCGAAGTAATTAGCAACTTTTGCCTTTGTCTCGGTGTTAATTGAATCAATGGCAATCTTGTATTTCGTACTTCCTATCTTATTGAAGGTAGAACTGACGAAAGGTATCGCTGCCTGCATTGAGGTTACGATGTCGACTGCGGTTCTAAAATTACCTGGTTTAATGAGTTCGGCTTTCTGAGCTTTACCAGTATCAGAACCAGTAAGCCTACCAAGCTGGTGTCCGACTTCTGTTGAAGCACCTGTCTTAATCAGACCTGTTTCTATGCTACCAAGAACCTTTCCTGCTCCAGTTCTTCCGACAGCAGTAAGGGCGTTGCCTGTTCCTTGTAGGACTTTTGCTGCACCTGGTGTTTTGGCGGCTATTTTAGCCATCAGTAGAGATTGAGCACCCTTATCGGCTACCTTAAAGACTCCAGCAGTTTTGGCGGCTGTACCAGCGGCTTGTACTCCTTTTACGGAACTAGAGAGTGCAGCCCCAACAGGTAATAACGAGGCAACATCTAGTCCGACCCGTGCCATCTCTCCAACGTCTTTTAATCCTTCGGTAGCACCAGACACTACGTCTGTTCCTGTCTGAAATGCTTTGAGTCTAGTGGCGAGAGTATTTTTGTCTATTTTTCCCGACCTATAATCCTTGATTGCTTGAGTCGTGGCTTTATCGGCTATCGCTCTAGCTCTTTTCTCGGACTCTTGTATTTCCCCGAGACTTTTGTTGGAATAAAGAGTTTCTGTGGCATACTTGCCGAGTTTGTACGGTGATTGAGCAAGTTCCTTGCCATAACCTACTATTTTTTCGGCTGCGGTAAGCGGAGAGGCTATATTTTCACCAAGCCAACCTACTGGTCCAGCGATAGAACCTAAAGTCCCACCGATAGCGTTAGTAATCGCTTGCAATGGACCAGTGGGGAGCTTGCTGTTCTGACCAGTCCCCATCGCCATATATTCACTTTTGTTGTAAGTATCTCTTTTCTGGGTTGCCTTATTGTTGGCGTCCATCATAGAGGTTGTTATTCGTATTGCCATATTAGCTCTTTCCTGTATATTTTTGTGCCTCTGTATTATTTACTGGATTATATACCTTTGAACCGTAAGCACTCGAGAAGTAATCGTAAGAATTAACGCCTTTTGTTTTCTTAAAGTAAGCCAAGCCATTTGAACCTTTTCCTAAAAATTCTCCATAGCTTTTATTTCCATAAACTGACGGAATTGGTGCTGGTGTAATTACATTTTTTACCATATTAACTGCTTTTTGCGGAGTTGCTTTAATCGTGTTAAATACCTTTTGCGGAGATACCGAAGATAATGCTCTTGGTATTTCTTTTACTTCTTCTAAGGCTTTAGACGCTGCTGGCTGTGCAGCTTTGGCTAACTTCTTAAGCGTAGTTACGCCAGTTATGCCTTCCGAAAACTTCTTCAAATTACCCCCTATCTTTCCGTTGGAAAAATTCTTCTCCATTTTACCTAACTTTGAATTTTCTATTTCACTTCTGATCACCTGAGCAGGACTTATCGCCCCTACTTTATTTCCGATACTATCGGCTATAGCTAGATGTAGTTTTTCCCTTGTTGTTAAGTTGGTTTCGTTTTGAATTTTTTCGCTAATCTTTTCCATAGACTTAAGTGTCTTTTCGCTGTTCAGGTCTCCGAGCACAGACAACGTTCTCTGGTCTTGAATATTCTCCCCAGGAAGTTCTGCATTGGGGTAGTTAGGGTTAATAATGAACTGCCTTGAGTTCCAGTCAAAGTTCAATTTTTTATCAGTAGGAACACTGTAAACATCGTCTAGGGTGGCTGTCTGTGGTAGTATTCCGTTTTTAATATACCAGTCTAGCCTTAAGGTGTTGATTTTATCTTTAGCAACCGCATAAAAGTCTCTAGGGTCAACATACGCACCAAGAACGGGGTTAGGGTTTCCTTCCTGGAAGTCTATGTAGCGTAATTTACCGTCAGAGTCAACTTGGAAAGATTCGTCTTTCTTCTCCGCCGATATAGTCGGAGCAAACTCTTGCCACGCATTTGTAATTGGATTGAAATACTTCTGCCCTGACTTTTGAATAAAGGTATCTTCTGCTGACTTGGGTGTTCCCTGGTAGATGACAAGCCCACCGCTGATTTCCATAGCCATACCAGTAGTGTCGCCTTGTGCGGTTGTCATTTTACCAGTATTCTGGTCTACGGTATAGTAATAACCATCTTTTAGTTCTGGGTACAAATTACCACTACCATCATACGCACCAACGCCTGGTATATCTATCTCGCCAGTAGAACTAAAGTCATTTATAGATGCTTCTATAGTGCTCATATCAACATTGTAGGGAGCGAGAGCGTCTACCACTTTATTGTATGCGTCTTGTGCTTTGTCGGTTGCGGTCAAGGCTGCATCTGGGTCGTAATTGTCTATTACAGTAGCGTACCTCGCCTCGTTTCTAGCTAGACTAGCATTCACACTTGCGATAGCGAAAGCCTTAGCCCCTGGGTTATTGACATATTTTAAATTAGTTGGGTCGTTTATCTCATTCAGCCTCGAATTTAACATAACTTTAGCGTCAGATAGTTCTTCTGCAAAGGCTTTTTTAGCAGCCGTATCGTTATCTTTTGCTTCTTTCTCTAGGGCGTTGATATAAGCCTCTTTAGCGTTATTAGAAGCAGTTTTGGCCTGTAATGCCCCGTCTTCGTCTCCATTAGCTTCACAGAATTCGGCTACTTGTTCATACATAGAGAACTTGCTATATTTGTCGTTTGAAGTGTTCCCTGGTGTTTTGGATATCTCATAAAAAGCAGCATTCTTGTAGTCAGAAACAATCTCTTTATTGACTGACCTTATAGTTCTATCCCAAGTCTGTTTATCTATCTGGTCGGTAACTTCGT
>JALNZK010000134.1:0-6668 GCA_023229365.1 Pseudomonadota bacterium
CTTCATTTGCAGCGCCTCCTTCCTTGGCTTGTGTTGGGCAAACAACAAGCTATCAGGAGGGGCGCTGCTTTTTCATGGTGCCTTTTTTATTGGGCACACGGCGGGGAGAATGAAAAACCAAGTCTCGTTTGTCGTTGCGGCGGTCGCGCTCGTCGCGTTCGCTACCGTCGCGCGCGCGCAAAGAAAAGCAGAGGACGAGGCAAGAGCGCAGTTCGACGCGGGCGTGGAGCTATTCGATAGCGGCATGTACGAGAAGGCCGCGATCGCGTTCTCCCGCGCCTACGAGCTGAAACCGAGCTTCAAGATCCTGTTCAACATGGGCCAGGTCGAAAACGAGCTTGGCCACTTCGCCGCCGCGCTCAACGCCTATACTCGCTATCTCGCCGAGGGGGGAGAGCAGATCGACGCAGCACGGCGCGCACAGGTTCGCACCGAGATCGCGTGGCTTAACGCACTTGTGGGCTCGGTCGTCGTCGGGACAGACACCAGCGGCGCGATCGTGTTCGTGGACGGTCGACGCGTCGGAGAAACGCCGCTCAACGGGCCGCTTTTCGTGGATCTTGGCGAGCACGAGATCCGGATCTCGCGTGGCACGGACGAGATGTACCGCGAGATCGTCACGGTCGCGGGCGGCCAGCGGGTCACCGTGAGCGCCGACAACGCACACGCCGTTGCCGCGATCGACGGTACGCAGCCAAGCGGTCCTCCCCCTCGGAACGAGCCCAAACGGATCTGGACCTGGGTCGCCGTCGGAGTGGGTGGCGTGTCCGCGATCGCTGCCGCCGTAACTGGCGGGCTCGCGATCTCGGGCGCAACCGACGTGAAAGACAAGTGCGACGGCAAAGATTGCCCGCTGTCGGTGAAGGACAAGGCGAGAACGGTCGAAGCGCTCGGCAACGCGACCAACGCGCTCGTTGTCGTCGCGACCGTCGGAATCGCCGCAGGGGTCGCGTTGTGGTTCCTTGAACCCAAGTGGAACCGAGACGAGAGAACGGCACAGGTGACGCCGATCGCCGTGCCGACAGCGAACGGCGGCGCGATCGCCGTCGCAGGGAGGTTCTGAACATGTGGCGCACAGCTTTGATCATGGCCACGATCGTCGCTTCCGCGAGCTGCAACGGGATCACGGGGATCAAAGATCTCAAGTTTCACGGCGACTCGGGCACGGACAGCGATTCCGACACAGACACCGACGTGGACATCGACACCGATACCGACTCTGACACCGACGTGGACATCGATACCGATACCGACTCTGACACCGAAAGCGACACCGGTACGGATACCGATACCTACCCGGCTCTCGAGGAGTGCGACGGCGTGGGCAGTGTGGACGGTGTGTACGATCCTTCAACCAACTTGTGTTGGCAGAAAGAAGCGGACTACTTCCTGGGCGAGTTCTGGACCGACGCCATCAACACATGCGATTCGTATTCTGGCGGTTGGCGCCTGCCGACGATCTCCGAGCTGCGCACTCTCATCCGAGGGTGCGACGCGACGGCGACAGACGGCGACTGCAACGTCACCGACGACTGCTTACAGGCAGCGTGCTGTGGAGATGCCTGCGCCGGATGCGAAGGCATGGACGGTCCCGGACCGGGCGGCTGTTTTTGGGACCCAGCGATCGGCGGTGGCTGCCAGATGTATTGGTCCTCTTCGGGGATCTACTCGTCAGGGATCTATGACTACACAGACGGCTGGGCCGTAGATTTCGCCTACGGAAGCGTCGTCTACCGAGATCCCGATCTCAACCTGATGCTCGTCCGTTGCGTCCGAGACGGGATCTGAGGAGGTGCCGCCGTGCGATATCGCTCCCTGATCATTTGGGTTTACTGCGGCTTCCTCGTCTTCGGATTCGTGATGGTGGCGCCGCTCTTCTGGCCGCGTGAGATCATCTTTCCGATGCTGACAGTCACCGGCGTTGTGATGTTGATCGGCGGTCTCATCGGGCTCGGAATGTCTGTCATGCTCTCGCGATCCGTGTCGTGCCCGCATTGCCAACGGGGCTGCGATCTCTGGATCGATTTCTGGACGGGGCGTCCTCGGCTTAAGACCTACATGAAGGTCCCTGGTGAAAGCCACCCAGAAGACGACGTACACTTCGACACAGAATCGCGATAATGGACCTTCGTCGCGTTGCAGATCTACTCTGGACGGTGGCCGCTATGCTGCCATAACTCGAAGGCGTGAGAGGAAATCGGTGAAGAAAGAAGTGAAAAGAGAGAGCGAACTTCTTCTTTGGTTTTCCGGGCCTTGCGGGTAAGGCTCCGTCTTCACACGGTTAAAAGGCGCGGCGTGCCGCGGCCACGAGGGCCGCGGCCAGGATGACGAAGCCCTTCGGGCTGTCGAAGCGGAATCGAGGAAGCCCATCGGGCTTGTCTCCGAAGCGACTTGTCGCTTAGGAGAATCCTGACCGCGCTCCTCGTGGGCGCGGCTGAAAGCGAGGCCGACGTTCATTTGATCTGGACCGGAGAGCAGCTATCTCGTGAGCACATTTTCGTGGGCTCCGGCCGCGATCGTGGTGCCGCATCGAACCCGTTGCGGCGGAGAGAGAAGCGGTGGCACCCGCGGTACGCACTTCTTGACCCGTCAACTCGACCCCCAAATTGGGCCTTGAAGTTACCAGTCGGTCGACCGTGCGCTCGGGTGCGGCCCGCCCCTGCCCCACTTTCCCTTTGCCCCCCGTGCATTCTTTGAAGGTATGATGCGTCGAAGCGTTCGAGCTCCGTCCACCAACACGAGGAGAAGGTCGATGCGAAGATCGCGTTTCGTCGTCCCGGCGCTCATCGCCGCGCTCGCGCTCGCGGGCTGCGGCGGCGCCATGTACAAGGCCGAGCCGTCGTACAACCAGGCGTACGCCGGCGCGCCGTCACCCGAGATGGTGGCCGAAGCCGAGTCCTACCCCTCGGTCACCGGGACGGCGTCGACGTCGGTCGACTCCGAGGACTACATGTTCGAGTTCGACGACGACGCGGTGCAGGGCAAGCACACCTCGGCCGACGGCGCCTCCTTCGGGAGCCCCTCGTCGCCCGAGAAGAAGCCCTACGAACCGGGCGACAAGGCCAAGCAGAGCGGCGACGGGCAGGCGAACCAGAACGCCGGCGCCAAGAGCGACGCGCCCGACGTCCCGATGGTCGTGTACACCGGCTACCTGCGGCTGCGCGTGAAGCGCCTCCTCGAGGCGGTCGACGAGGTGACGCGCATCACCGAGTCGCAGAAGGGGTACATCGAGTCACTCGCGCAGCGCGTCGTCGTCGTCCGCATCCCGGCCAAGGACTTCGACGCGGTGATGGCCGAGTTCGCGAAGCTCGGCGAGCTGCTCGAGAGGCGCATCAAGGCGCTCGACGTCACCGAGCAGTTCACGGATCTCGGCGCGCGGCTCGCGGTCGCCAAGGAGGCGCAGAGCCGGCTCATCGCGCTGCTCGCCAAGACGGAGGACGTCGAGGAGCGGCTGCGCATCCTGCAGGAGGTCAAGCGTTTGTCCGAGCAGATCGAGCTCATCGAGTCGACGCTCTCGACGCTCCAGAACCTCGTGGACTACTTCACGATCACCATCGAGCTCGAGCCCATCATGGAGGACTCCGGCGGCGACCTGCACCGCTCGCCGTTCGCCTGGATCCGCGGGCTCGCCGCGCACGTCACGACGCTCTGGGACGGCAAGGACGAGTTCGACCTCGAGCTCCCGCAGGGGTTCGTGCTCTTCGAGAAGGACGACGTCTACCGCGCCCAGTCCGCGGACACGACGGTGATCCGCGGTGCGGTCGTGGACAACGAGCCGCGCGGCGACAACGCGTACTGGATCAAGGCCGTGCACCACGAGATGGAGGGGCGCGCCGAGAAGCTCGAGGCCGAGGGCGACTCGGGGCCGATCGCCTACAAGCTCTACAAGAGCGAGGACGTCCAGCCGCGCTACTACCTGATAGGCGTGGCCGCGCGCGGCGAGGACCTCTACGTGCTCGAGGTGTTCTTCCCCAACGAAGAGGCGCTCGCGGCCCACAAGGACGCCGTGATAAAGGCGCTCGCGACGTTCGAGGTGCAGTGATGCGCTACGAAATGAAGATGAAGACGATCGCCCTCGCCGCCGTCGCCGCGCTGCTCGTCGCGTGCCCGGCCGCGGCGCAGCAGAAGAAGGCGAAGCAGAAGCAGGCGGCGCCCGCCGCCACCCAGCAGCAGGCAACGCCGCAGGCGCCGATCACCGCGACCCCGACGCCCGAGGATCCCTACGCCGCCGAGGGCGGCGAGGCGACGGCGGCCCCGGACACGAGCGGGCGGCGGACGAGCCTCGAGTCGCGCATGATCCTGAAGGTCATCAACCCGGACGACGCGCGCGCGGTGCTCGAGAAGAAGGTCCTGGAGCTCGGCGGGTTCCCCATCCTCGTCGAGGACGCCGCGCTCGTGCTCAAGGTGCCGCCCGAGAAGCTCTCGGAGCTCATCGCGTTCATCGCCGAACAGGGGCTCGTGCTCGAGAAGACGCTGGAGCGCGCGGATCTCACGCAGGAGATCGCGCGGCTCGAGGGCCAGCTCAAGTCCAAGAAGGAGATGCTCGGCCGGCTCCGCGGGTTCTTCGACGACTCCAACACCGAGGCGACTCTGCGGATCGAGCAGACGATGACGGAGATCGTCGCGGAGATCGAGCAGATCAAGGGGCAGCTCCGGGTCGCGGAGGAGCGCTCCAAATGGGCGATCGTCGACATCTCGTTCCGGTTCCACGAGCGCGACAGGATCGTCTACGTCAACTCGCCGTTCGAGTGGCTGAACTCCGTCAGCCTGGACCGCTTCCTGGGAGACTTTTGACATGGCACGCGCAATCGGAATCCGGCTCGTAGCCCTCTTCGTCGCGGCGGCCGCCCTCGCCTCCTGCGCCCCGCCCTACTCGATGGCGCCGCCCGCGTCGTTCAAGAGGTTCGAGGAGTCGCGGGAGTTCAAGTGGATCACCGCCGACGGCGTCATGCTCAAGGCGCGCGAGGTCGACAACTACCCCGAGGCGTCGCTCGACTTCTGGGCGGACGCGATGTCCCGCCACCTGATCGCCCAGGGCTACATCCAGAAGGGCGAGCGGCGCTGCTTCGACACGACGCGCGGCCGCAAGGCGTGCACCGTCGAGTTCATGCTGCCGCACGGCGCGGAGGACTGGGTGCTCGGCGAGACGCTGTTCGTCGTGGAGGACGACATCGTGCTCGTCGAGGCCGCGGGGCCGTACGAGAGGTACGCGCTCGTCGAGGCGGAGCTCGCGAAGGCGGTAGAGAGCTTCGAGCCGCGCGACTAGGCGGGCGCGTGCCGAGGATCCTCAAGATCGTCCTGATCGCGGTCGTCGTCGTCGGCGCCGCGACCTACCTGCTCGTCTCGTCCGTGGGCGGCGGCGGGATGGTGTACTACAAGACCGTCGACGAGCTGCTCGCCGAGCGCGCGCGCTTCGAGTCGCGGCCGGTGCGGATCAACGGGCTGCTCGTGGACGGTTCGGTGGAGCGCCGGCCCGGCACCGACGAGTACAGGTTCGCGCTGGCGAAGAACGGCGAGCGGATCACCGTGACCTACCGCGGCGTCCTGCCCGAGACGATGCTGCCCGGCCGCGAGATCGTCGTCGAAGGGGCGCTGCGCCCCGGCGGAGACGAGTTCGCCGCGACCGAGATCCTCACGAAGTGCCCGTCGAAGTACGAGAGCGTCGCCAAGTCCAAGGAGAAGCGCGCCGCCCGTCCGGTTCCTCGTTGACACTGCCGGACCGCGCGATTACAACACCTCCGCTGCCGCGGGGCCCTCGGCCCCGCAGAAAGGCGCGCCGTCATGAAGCTTTTCTCGGGCAAGGTCGACCTGATCGCCGCCGAGATCACGCGGGGCCTCATCGAGGGGGGCGACGTCGAGACCGACTCGCCGGACGAGGTCCAGCTCGACATCGGGGCGGTGCTCAGGGAGTACATCCGCAACGATCGCGACCTCACGGAGAAGGCGAAGGACATCTGCGAGCAGAAGGGGATGCCCTACTCCGCGTTCCCGAAGGTGAAGCGCCAGCTCGCGGATCGCGCCGGGTTCGTGGTCGGCGACGAGGCGCTCGACTACATCATGGATCAGCTGATCGGCGTGTTCATGCACAGCCAGTTCGTCGACGAGATCTACGCCGAGGACCACGAGCTGAAGGTCAAGATGCGGGCGGTGCTCAAGCGCTACACGGATGTCGAGGATGAGATCGACGCCGAGGCGCGCGCGAAGATCAAGAACCTGCAGGAGGGCACGCTCGACTGGAAGATCGAGTACGACCGGGCGATGGAGCAGGTGAAGCGCCGCCGGGGCCTCGAGGGCTGATCGAGGCGGACCGCGCCCTTGGTCACACGCCGGGCGACGGCACCCAGTTCCCCACGAAGTCGAAAAGGTGTTCGTTCGTGTCGATCCCCGCGGGCCGCATGAAGCACCGCGGATCGCCCTCGAGCGACGCGGGATCGCCCTCGCCCGGGCCCGCGGCGCCGCCCGCCTGCACGGCGTCCACGACGGTGGACGCCTCCAGGAGCTGCACGGCGAACGCGAGCCCCGCGGGGAAGTCGGTGACGCCGACGGTGTCCTGGACGTCGGCCGCGACCTCCCCCGCGTCGCCGATGACGACGATCCCGTCCGCGGGCGCGAAGCCGGAGAGCGGGAGCTCGACGTAGAGGAGCGAGGCCGGATCGACGAGGCGCACG
>JALNZK010000134.1:6678-14896 GCA_023229365.1 Pseudomonadota bacterium
ACGCGGCGAGATCGACCCCGGGACCGATGTCGATCTCGATGAACGCCGGCGCGCTGCCGTCGCCGCCGCAGATCTCGCGGATGCTGCCGTCACGGCGCAGGTTCAGGAGGTAGACGCCGGCGCTCGCGAGCTCCGGCGCGACGCGCAGGAGGCGGGAGTGCGCGGAGTCGACGGAGAAGGTGAGCCGCGGATCCGGCGCGGACTCCGTGGGCCAGCCCGCGGACTCGTCGAGGAGCGGCACGCCGCCCACGTTGTCGTGGAGCGCGAGCAGCGCGTCGGGCGTCGCCCAGGCGCGGTCCCCGAGGGCGCGCGCCAGCACCGCGGCGGTCACGCGGCACGACGAGGCGCCCTCCAGCACGTACCAGTCGTCGTCCAGCGGCGCGCCGATCTCGCCCGCCACGAGCGTGGGCGCGACGCACGGATCGCCGAGCGCCGTCGGGAGCTCGTCCTCGGTCGCGTACGTCAACGCCGCGCCGTGCGAGAGGAGCCGCACGGCCGTCGGGAGGCCGGCCGTGTCCCCGTCCGGGCGCACCAGGAGCCGCTGGACGTCGCCGCTGCCCGCGAACCAGATGAGCCCCTGCTCCGATGATTCCCCCTGAGACGAGAGCGCGTCCTCGGCCAGCAAGGAGAGGGTCGCGTCGGCGTGCCCCGGCTCGGCGACGCTCGCGAGCGCGAACGAGAACGAGGCCGCCGGATCCGCGTCGACGCGGGCCACGGGGCTCGCCGCGGGCTCGAGGTAGAGCTCGACCGGCGTCGCCTCGTTCAGCGCCGCCGCCTCGCAGGACACGTACGGGGCGAACCCGATCGCCGCCCCCTTGCCGGTCAGCACGGCGATCGCGATCGGCGCGCCCTCCTCAGCCGGCTCGAAATCGTCGCCGACGTCCACGAGCAAGGACGCCCCGGTCCCGTCGATCGCGTCCAGCCGGGCGTGGACGCCGTCCGAGACGCTGCGCGCTTCCGGGGGCGCCCCCCCCCCGGCGGCGGCGGCCGGCAGGATCGCGCTCACCGCGACGCCCACGTCCCCCGGGCGGAGCGCGCCGTCCGCGGTGGCGGCCGTCATCGCCATGGTCAGGGTGTCGGTCGTGCCGGCGACGTGCAGCGGGAGCACCGCCGTCTCGCGCCCGTCCGTGAGGATCACTCCGAGCCAGCCGGCCGGGCCGTCCGACGCGACCCGCAGCTGGAGGTAGAGCTCGTCCTCCTCCAGCGGCGCCGTGTTGTCCGGATAGAGATCGACGCTCAGCACATCGATCCCCGCGCCTTCGAACACCTCGCCGACGATTTCGGGGGCCCCGAAGAAGTCCGCGCGGATCTTCGCGCCGACGAAAACGATCTTCTCCTTCGAGCCCCGGGTGATCTCCGGATCGCCCGCCGTCGCGGTCGCGCGCGATTCCGGGAGCACGCGGAACGACGCGGCCGCCTTCCGGCCGCCGGAGATCACGTACATCACCGCCGTGTCGACGTCGACGGACGGCAGGACCGTGGCGCCCACGACGGCGTTGTGCGCGTCGAGCACCTCCACCGAGGACGCCCGGATCGCCGGGGTGTCGAACTCGATCTCGGGAGGCGCGCCCGCGTCGAACTCCATCGCGCCGTCGCCGTCCGCCCCGACGCTCTCGAGGTCGAACGACACGCTCCGCATGCCGCCGACCACGGTCCCGGGCGCGGCGATGATGTTGCTCGGCGTCTCCTCCGATGGGATCACCGAATACTCGACGACGTACTCCGCGCCGTCGTCCACGACCCGGAGCGTCGCCTCGCCCACCGGCGCGTCCTCCGCGACCCGGCTGATGATCACGAGCAGCGACTTCCCCCCGTCGAACGGCGTCTGCAGCACGACGCCGACGCCGGAGCGGAGCCCGACCGCGGCGGTGGACTCGGCGTCGAAGATCACGGGTTCCACTCCCTCGACCTCGACCGACGAGACGGCGATCCAGACGTTCTGCGCGCCCTGGGCGATGGTCGTGAAGCCCGAGAGGGTCGGCGCCAGGGGCGCGACGATCGCCAGCTTGCCGACGAGCTGCCCGGAGGACGTCTCGAGGCGCAGGGTGCAGGCCTTTCCGTCGAAGTCGCCGTCGACGGACACGTCCGCCGCGAGCGCCGTGGCCGACAGGCGCTCGAGCTTCTCGAGGTGGCACCCGTCCTCGTCGAAGGCGGCGTCCTCGGCGCCGGGGTCGCCGGTCGTGAACGGTGCGGCAAAGTGGCCGTTCGCCAGGACGGTCGTCGCGCTCGCGCCGCGCGGGAGGTGCGACGGCGAGAGCGTCAGGAACGCGGCGCCGCCCCCGGGCGGGTAGACGGTGAACGCCGCGCTGACGATCTCCCCTCCGGTCTCGACCGTGAGCGGCGTCGTCCCCAGGGCGGCCCCCTGCTCCGCGAGGACGGTGATGGTCATCCGGGACGGGTCGAGCGCGTCGAAGGCGATGTTCGCCACGTGCAGCCCCGGGTTCTCGGGGAACGAGACGACCGTGCCGCCCTCCTCCGCGCCGGCGTCGGGCTCCGGCTCCTCGAACGCGATGCTGTTGCCGGTGATGACGTGCGTCGACTGGGCCGGCACGGAGTCGGCGTTGAGCGTCAGCGAGTCCGGCTCGACCAGGAGCCACGGCGTGTCCCGCGGCAGGATCTCGATCTCCCCGAGCGCCACGAGATCCCCCGTGACGACCCCGACCTCCATCGGCCCCTCCGGGGTGAGCGGATCCACGTCCACCTTGACGGTCATCTGCGACATCCCGTCCGGGATAGAGTAGCTGCTCACCGTGACGTGCGTGCCGTCTCCGAACACCGCGTGGCTCAGCTCCTCGCTGAACGCCACCTCCTCGCCGAAGATGTCGATCTGGAAAGAGTAGGACCCCGCCTTGACCTCGGGCGGCTCGAGCGTGATCGCGGCCGGGCCGACCCGCTCCCGCACGGAGAAGATGCCGTTGAGATCCGTGCGCGGGTCGCAGCGCAGGACGACGAGGTGATCCCCGGGCACCGCGTCCATCGAGACGAGCAGGCGCGCGCGCAGGGTGTCGCCGTCGATCGCCTCGAGCGTCGCCGCCTCGATCTGCGAGGGCGCGTCGCTGAAGGTGAACTCGAGGCTCTCGCCCGATAGGCTCTGGCACTGCGCGAGCGGCACGCCGGGCGCTGTCAGGAGAACAGTCAGGGACGCGCCCTGGAGGGCGGTGGCCGGCGACAGCACGAGCGCCGGGGGCGTATCGCGATCGTGATCCAGGCCGCAGGCCGAGACGAGCACCGTGAGCGCAGCCATGCCGCACAACGCGGCGGCGGCTCTGCGTCCGGGCACAGCGCTTGCGCGGCAAGGCGAAACTGGTATGCTCCACATGACCCATTTCTACCCCAGATTCGGGTCGCGTGAAACCGAATCGGGCCAGGGGCGAAGGACGGCAGATGTTCATTCCGAAGGTAGAAGAGAGACACTACTACTGTTTCAAGTGCGGCAAGGAGATCGATTTCGACCGCATCAAGATGGCCAGGACCGACACCTGCCCGCACTGCAGCGCGGATCTCCACGCCTGCAAGAACTGCGAGTACTGGGATCCGGGCTACCACAACCAGTGCCGCGAGCGCATCGCCGAGTACATCACCGATCGCGAGCGGATCAACTACTGCACCAACTTCCTCTACCGCAACGGCAAGTACGAGGCGGTGGGCGACGCCAACGCGGCCAAGGCGAAGTTGAACGCGCTCTTCAAGTGATCGGGGACTGACCCGAGCGCCCCCAGGCGAAACGGTGCTTCGATGCGCAGCATGACCGGCTTCGGCATAGGCAGCGCGCCCCTCGGCGAGGGCCGGCTCGTCGTCGAGCTCAAGGCCGTCAACCACAGGTTCCTCGAGATCCGCAGCCGGGTCCCCAAGGAGCTCTCCGCCGCGGAGCCGCAGCTCGAGAAGCTCGTCCGCGCCGCTCTCGGCAGGGGCCACTGCACCGTCGTCGCCACCTACGAGAGCTCGTCCGGCGGGAGCGCGCGCCTCGACACGCGGGCCCTCGAGTCGTACCTCGCCCAGCTCGACGCGGTCGCCGGGCGTTCCGGGGTCCCTCGAAGAGAGCTTCTGCCGTTGCTCGCGAGCGCGCCGGATCTGTTCGTCTCCCCGGCCTTCGACGCGCCGGACGCGCTCACGGAAGCCGTGGAGGCGGCGTTCGGCGGGGCGCTCTCGCGGCTCATGGCGATGCGGGACCTCGAGGGCCGCGCGATGTCCGAGGAGATTTCGGCCCGCCTGTGCGGGATCAGCGGCGCCGTCGACGATCTCGCGCGCCTCGCGGCGGGGTACGCCTCGATGATCGTCGCCAGGACGCGGCAGAGGATCGCGGCGCTCCTCGCCGGCGGCGACGTCGCGCTCGAGGCCGGCCGCCTCGAGGCCGAGGTCGCGCTCCTGGCGGACAAGGCCGACATCAACGAGGAGATCACGCGCCTCGCGAGCCACTGCGACCAGATGTCCAAGCTGCTCGGCTCCGCGGAGCCCGTCGGCCGACGCCTCGACTTCCTCATCCAGGAGATGGGCCGCGAGGCGAACACAATCGGCGCCAAGGCTGCCTCCGCGGAGCTCACGCACGCGGTGGTCGAATTCAAGGCCGAGCTCGAGAAGATCCGCGAGCTCGTGCAGAACGTGGAGTGAACATGGACGCCCGTGATCCGGCGCTGCTCATCGTCTCGTCACCGTCGGGCGCCGGAAAGACGACGCTGTGCCACAGGCTCCTCGCGGAGTTCTCGGACACGCGCTTCTCCGTGTCGCACACGACGCGGCGGCCGCGCCCCAACGAGGTCGACGGCCGCGACTACCACTTCGTCGAGGCCCCCGTGTTCGAGGCGATGATCCGGAGCGACGCGTTCATCGAGTGGGCGCACGTCCACGGCAACCGGTACGGCACCGCCCACGCCGAGATCCGCGCGGCGGCGGCGGACAGGTGCGATGTCGTGTTCGACGTCGACTACCAGGGCGCGGCGCAGATCAAGACGAAGTACCCCGAGGCGATCGGGGTGTTCGTGCTCCCGCCCTCCCTCGCCGAGCTGCGGCGAAGGCTCGAGTCGCGGGGGACCGAGACCAAGGAGTCGCTCGACAGGCGGTTCGAGGCCGCGATCGGCGAGATCTCCCATCACGCGGAGTTCGACTACCTGCTGGTCAACGACGACGTGGACGGCGCGTACGATCGGCTGCGCGCCATCCTGCTGTCCCAGCGGATCCGCCACGGGCGGGTGCGCGCAACGGCCGAGCGGCTCATGTCCCGCGCCCCTTGAGCGGGCCGCGGCTCACCGCGCGCGGAGCACGACCCGGGCGATCTCGTTGCGCGTGCCGAGGCGCAAAGGCGGGCCCCAGGTGCCGGTGCCGTCCGTGACGTAGAGCCGCGTCCGCGCGGAGATCTCGTAGAGCCCCCGCAGGTACGGCTGCTGCAGGCGGACGAGCGCCGAGAACGGCCAGATCTGACCGCCGTGCGTGTGCCCCGAGAGCACGAGGTCTATCCCGAAGCCCGCGGCCTCGCGCGCGATCTTCGGCTGATGGGCGAGCAGCACGGCCGCCCTTTCCGGATCGCGGCCCGCGGTGGCCTTCGCGAGATCCTGTACCTGCGCGCCGCCGAACCCGTGCGCGGCGGGGTCGTCCACGCCCACGAGGTCGAACGACGCGGCCCCGTCCCCGATGACGACCCGCTCGTTGCGCAGGACGCGCAGGCCGAGCCGCCGGAAGGCCGGCAGCCACTCGTCGAGCCCGGTGTAGTGCTCGTGGTTCCCGGTGACGAAGTAGGCGCCGTGGCGCGCCCGCAGCCCCGCGAGCGGCGCGACCTCGGCGAGGATGTGCGAGGGCGAGGCGTCGACGAGATCGCCGGTCACCGCGATCAGATCCGGCGTGAGCGCGTTGACCTGGGCGACGGTCCTCTCCAACCACTCGCGATCGCCGCGCGAGCCGCCGAGGTGCAGATCGCTCAGCTGGACTATCACGAACCCGTCGAGCGCGCGCGGCAGGCTCGCCACGCGGATCTCGATCGCCGTCACGACGGGCTCGCGGGCGGCGTTCCAGGCCGCCTTTGCCGTGAGCGCGGCGACGAGCACGATCCCCACGAGCGCCGTGGCTCGCGCGATCAAGAGGCGCCGTTCGGGCGCGAGCGCGAGGCCGACCAGCTTCGCCCCGGCGAGGTGCGCGAGGCGGAGCAGATCGGTCGCGCCGAACCAGAACACGAGGAGCACCATGGCGCCCAGCCAGACGAACGGCACCACCCCGGCGGAGCGCAGGAACCCGCTCGGGAGCGCGTGATCCAGCCCCATCGCGGCGGGGACGCTCAGGGGGAGGATGACGAGCCCGATGGTGACGATCAGGCGCCACGGCGGCGCGATCTGCGTGTCGCGCACCAGGCGGAACCAGAGGTAGGTGTGCACCGCGGTCAGCACCACGACGGCGAAGGTCAGGAAGAGCGCGAATTGAGCTGCCCGGGACATGGCACCGGGACGTGCCACCAATTCGAGCAAAAATCTATTTGTTCGATCGCAAAGACCGCGAATTCGCTCGCCGATAAGTTACGGGTTTCAGCGAATTCAATGGGTTGCGGACATGGCACGGCACGTGCTGTTCAAATTATATATGACGACACGAAACCGCAGTCTCCACGTGATCTTCGGTCCTCCGGGCCTCTTCCTCGGGCTGACCCTCGCCGCGCTCGTCGCGGGCATCTGGATCGTCCGGAGCACGACCGCCGCCGCCGTGCAGAACCCTCCCCCCGCGACCGCCGCAACCCCGTAGCCTCGCGCTCAGGATTCCGCTGGAATCAACCGCACGCGTGTGGCATAGCAACCGCATGACAACCAAGAAGAAGTTCGACATCAAACCCGCGAACGGAAAGCTCGGCGTGCTGCTCGTCGGCCTCGGCGCCGTCAGCACGACCTTCGTCGCCGGCGTCGAGATGATCCGGCGCGGCATGCGCAAGCCCATCGGCGTCCAGGCGTGGATGGGGCGGGCGAGGCTCGGCAAGCGCACGGAGAACCGTTTCGTGAAGCTGAACGAGCTCGTGCCGCTCGCCAAGCCCGAGGACCTCGTGTTCGCGGCGTGGGACATCTTCCCGGACAACGCCTACGAGGCGGCCCTCAAGGCCGGGGTGCTCCAGAACGAGGACATCCAGCTCGTCCGCGAGGCGCTCGTCGCGCTCAGGCCGATGCCGGGCGCGTTCGATATGGACTACGTCAAGCGGCTCGAGGGCACGCACATCAAGAAGGGCACGCGGCGGCAGCTCGCCGACCAGCTTCGCGCGGATATCCGCGAGTTCAAGAAGAAGGTCGATCGCGTCGTCATCGTGTGGGCGGCGTCGACCGAGGCGTACCGTCCGGGTGGGCCGATTCACGAATCGATCGCCACGTTCGAGAAGGCGCTGGATGCGGACGACAAGACGATCGCGCCGTCGCAGCTCTACTCCTACGCCGCGCTCATGGAGGGCGTCCCGTTCGCGAACGGCGCGCCGAACATGGCCGTCGACGTGCCCTGCATGGTGGAGCTCGCGAAGAAGAACGGCGTGCCGATCTGCGGCAAGGACTTCAAGACCGGGCAGACCCTGATGAAGACCATCGTCGCGCCGGGGCTCAAGAACCGGCTGCTCGGCATCTCGGGCTGGTTCTCCACGAACATCCTCGGCAACCGGGACGGCGAGGTGCTCGACGATCCCGAGTCGTTCAAGAGCAAGGAGGTCTCGAAGAAGGGCGTGCTCGACACGATCTGCAGCGCCGAGACGTTCCCCGAGCTCTACAAGGATCTGTTCCACAAGATCCGCATCAACTACTACCCGCCGCGAGGCGACGCCAAGGAAGGGTGGGACAACATCGACATCTTCGGGTGGCTGGGCTACCCGATGCAGATCAAGATCGACTTCCTGTGCCGCGACTCGATCCTGGCGGCGCCGATCGTCGCGGACCTCGCGGTGTTCCTGGATCTCGCGCAGCGCGCCGGCTTCAAGGGGATCCAGGAGTGGCTGTCGTTCTTCTTCAAGAGCCCGCAGACGGCGGAGGGCGTGTACGCGGAGCACGACCTGCACATCCAGAAGATCAAGTTCAAGAACACGCTGCGGCACATGGCCGGCGAGGAGCTGATCACCCACCTCGGCCTCGAGTACTACGAAGACAAGTAGGGGGCGAACCTATGTGTTCGCCCGCCACCAGTCGCGTCGATCGCGTTGTAGGGGCGAACCTATGTGTTCGCCCTCTGTTTCATAGGGTTCGCCCTTCGTTTCATAGGGGCGGACACGCAGGTCCGC
>JALNZK010000135.1 GCA_023229365.1 Pseudomonadota bacterium
CCTCGACGGGATCCGCCGCGTCGGGCCCGAGGAGATCCGCGAGCTCGAGCCGTACGTCGCCGGCCTCGCCGGGCTGCACGTGCCGGACACGGGCATCGTGGACTACAAGGCCGCGACCCGCGCCTTCGCGGAGCTCGCGGTCGAGCGCGGCGCCGAGCTCCGCCTCGGGACGAGGTTTGTCGGCGCGTCGGCGGACGGCACGGATATCATCATCGAGACCTCGGCCGGACCGCTCCGCGCCCGCCTCCTCGTGAACTGCGCCGGGCTGCACGGCGATCGCGTCGCGCGGAGGTGCGGCACGGAACCGGGCCTGCGGATCGTGCCGTTCCGCGGCGAGTACTACGAGCTCGTGCCCGAGCGGCGCGGCCTCGTGCGAAGCCTCGTCTACCCGGTCCCGGACGCGCGCTTCCCGTTCCTCGGCGTCCATTTCACGCGGATGGTGGATGGCGGCGTGGAGGCCGGCCCGAACGCGGTGCTCGCGCTCAAGCGCGAGGGGTACGGGCGGTTCTCCCTCTCGCTCCCGGACGTCGCCTCGTTCCTCTTCTACCGCGGCTTCTGGCGCATGGCCCGGCGGTTCTGGCGCGAGGGGCTCGCGGAGCAGCGGCGCTCGCTCAGCAAGCGGTCGTTCGTCGCGGCGCTGCGGCGCCTCGTGCCCGAGCTGTCCGCCGCCGACGTGCGGCGCGCCGGGGCGGGGGTCCGCGCGCAGGCGCTCGGCCCCGACGGCTCGCTGGTCGACGACTTCCGGATCGTCGAAGCGGAGCGGACGATCCACGTGCTGAACGCGCCGTCGCCCGCCGCGACGGCGTCGATCGCCATCGGCGAGGCGATCGCGGGTCTGGCGACACGGCGACTCGAAGTGTGCTAGAGTCGTCCCGCGATCGACGAACAAAGGAGGCAAGATCATGTCGCGAACAGCTTGTGGCATCCTGCGCGCGCTCGCCCTCGGGGCCGCTCTTCTTGTCGCCGCCTGCGGCGGGACCGCGCCGGCCGACGGGACGACGGTGGAACCGGGCGACACGGCCGCCGGCCAGGACGAAGGCTCCGCCAAGGAGGCGCAGTACGACGCGTACATGGATCAGGCCGGCCTCGCCATGGCGGAGGGCCGGATGCAGGACGCCCTCGACGGGTACCTCGCGGCGGCGGCGATCTACGACGAGACCGACGAGGTCATCGTGGAGCGCGCCGAGGCGCACTACCTCGCCGGCGACTGCGCGTACCAGCGCATGGAGAAGGACGTCGCCCTCGAGCAGTACCAGAAGGCCGTCGAAATCTACCTCAGGTTCTCGGGCAACTCGAAGATCAAGGCCGCGGTGGTGTTGACCAACATGGGCGTGATCTACAAAGAGAAGGCGATGAAGGACAAGGCGCGCAACTGCTGGGAGACCGCGATCCAGATCTACAAGGAGGCGCCGAAGGAGCTCCAGGACAGCGCGAACATGCGGAAGATCGAGCAGAACATCCGCGATCTGGAGTCCGGCTTCTAGAAAGAGCCGCTAACTAGTTCGTCCCGGCCGAGCCGCTCGCGCTGGCGCTCGCCTGCACGTCCACCGACACCGAGACGTTCGCCTTGATGCTCGCGGCCGCGTCGAACGCGCCCTTGAACGGATCCGCGACGCAGGCGGTCAGCTTCGCCGCCGCGCCGGCCCCGCCCTTGGCCATCCCGTCGAGGGAGCCCCTCACGCCCTCGACCACGGCCTTGACGCTGCCCGCGGCCTTGACGGCCTTGCCCTTCATGCCGACCGCGACCTTCAGCACGCCCGGGAGGTTCGCCTCGAGCGCGGCCTTCAGCTTGCCCGCTGCCGCGGCGTCGGCGGCGCCGGTGATCTTCACGGAGACCTTCGGCTTCTTGCACTCCATCTTGCCGCTCACCTTGGCGTCGCACTCGGCCTTGCACTCGGCCGACATCTCCGGCGGCTTGACCTCGCCCGTGCACTTCGGCGCCTTCATCTCGACGCTGCACCCGCCGGTGCAGGTCCCCTCGCACTTCGCCGCAGCCTTGAGCTTGCACTCCCCCTTGCAGGTGCCGCCGCACGAGCCGCTCGCGACCGCGCTGCAACTCCCCTCGCACTTGCCGTCGCAGGTCGCCGCGCCGCCGGTCGTCTTGCCGTCGCACTTGCCGTTGCACTCGCCCGCGCACTCGCCCTTGAACTGCGCGGAGCACTCGCCCTTGCACGTCCCCTTGCACACGGCGCCGGCGTCCACGGAGCAGGAGCCGGAGCACTCGGCGTCGCACTTGCCGGAGAGCTCGCCGCCCTCGCACTTCACGTCGACCTTGCCGGGGTCGATCGACGCGTCGCAATCGGCCGCGCACTTGCCCATGACGTCGATCGACGCCTCGCACTTCGGCGGGACGAAGTGGAGGGTGAACTTGCCGCCGGCCTTGGCCTTGAAGTCGCTTATCGCCTTGGACGCCGCCTTGCACGCGCTCTTGGCGCTGTCGCCCGGATCCGCGCCGAGATCGCGCGCCAGCCCGCCGCACGCGGCCTTGAGCTCGACCTTGAGATCCTTGGCGATCCCCTCGAGCTCGGCGGACGCCTTCAGCGCGCTCTTCAGCTTGGCGGAGGCCTTCGCGTCGAGCCCGAACTCCTTGCGGAAGTCCGCCTTCGCGATCGCCTGCACGCTGCCCAGGTTCGGGCAGCCGGCCGCCGCGTTCGCGAGATCGCCGAGGCTCGCGCCGCTGCCGCTGCCGCTCCCGCTCCCGCTCCCGCTGCCGGTCAGCCCGAGGTTCACGCCGCCGCACTGCGGCAGCGCCATGAGCGCGACGGACGCGAACGCGGCGACGATGACCATCCCACTGATTCTCGATTTCATGTTCCCCTCCTTGAACCGAGCGCCCGCTCGAGGGGGCGCTGCTGTCGTCTGGTGTGATAGGATGAACGCCATGGCGGGCGTGTTCAAACGAATTCTTCTCGTTGCGCTTTTCGGCGCCGTTTCGGCCGGGTGCTGGCGCTCGGCCGGGCTCGGTGCGGACGGCGGCGGCGACACCGACACCTTGGATGGGATCACGGACCCGGAGCCGGGGACCGACGACGAGTGGATCACCTACGGGTGGGGACTCGATTTCCACGGCGACGAGGATCTATCCGGGGTCTTTGGGTTCTCCTCGAGCGATGTACTCGTCGTGGGCGAGGGCGGGACGATTCTTCGATACGATGGAACGGACTGGACCCAGATGGCCTACCCGGCAAACTCGCCGGTCGCCGATCTCGGCGCCGTGTGGGGATCTGCGCCCTGGGACGTCTTCACGGTGGGCTCGGACGGGGTGATCCTCCACTACGACGGCGACGCCTGGACGCAAATGGACTCTGGGACGAGCGCGAACCTGCACGACGTCTGCGGCCGCTCACACGACGACGTCTACGCCGTGGGCGACGGCGGCGCGCTGCTCGCGTACGACGGGGCGACGTGGAGCCCGATCGCGGCCGGCACGGATCGAAACCTCTTCGCCGCCTGGTGCGCGCCCGGGACCGCGGTCTGGGCCGCCGGCCACGCGAACGACGCGTACTCATCGAGCGTCCTCCTGCGGTACGATGGGGCGATCACGCTGATCGATCACCCGACGGCGCACTTCCTGTACGCCCTCGGGGGGACCGACACGGGCACGATCTTCATAGGTGGCGTTTACCAGGAGGAGGACGAGGATCTCCGCTCGGAGATCTACCGTTCGACGAATGGCGCGACGTTCGAGCCTGTCTGCTCGAATGCGCCCCTGCTGCTGGATCTCTTCGCGGTCGGCGAGGGAAACTTGTGGGCGGTCGGGCAGAGGCAGTCCGGGCCCGCTGCAGGATCGGCCTCGATCACGCACTTCGTCGAAGGACAGATCTGTGACTCGCTCTTGTTCGACGAAACCGACATACTCCGCGGCGTGTGGCGCGATCTCGCCGACCCGATGGGCATCGTCTTCGCGGTCGGCGACGGCGGCGCCGTCCTGATCGGGGAGCCCATCCCGCCGTACGGGATGTAGGGCGCGGAGTCGGAAGAAGCGATGGCAAAAGCCGACCGCAGGGACAAGATCCGCTGGATCATCTGTATCGCGACCCTCGCCGTGCTCGCCGGCGTGATCGTCCTGCGCGCCTACGTCGCCGGGCGGGCGACCGAGCCGCCGCCGGGCCAGCTTCCGGCGGTCGACCCGGGGCTCGTCCCGCAGGAGCCGCGGACGGTGTACCCGGCCGCGCCGCGCGTCGTCGCGATAGGCGACCTGCACGGGGATCTCGCCGCGACCCGCGCCGCGCTCCGCCTCGCGGGCGCGATCGACGCGTCGGATCGGTGGATCGGCGGGGATCTCGTCGTCGTACAGACCGGGGATCACGTGGACCGCGGGGACCAGGATCGCGAGATCATCGACCTCTTCTCCCTCCTCGAGATCGCCGCCGCCGAGTCGGGCGGCGCCTTCCGCCCGCTCCTAGGAAACCACGAGATGATGAACGCCGAGGGGGAGTTCCGGTACGTCAGCGCGAGGGGGCTCTCCTCCTTCGACGACCTCGTCGAGCCCTTGCTCCGCAGGCCCGATCTCCTCGCCTTCTCGCCTGTCCACCGCGCCCGCGCCGCCGCTTTCCTGCCCGGCGGCCCGGTGGCCGCGATCCTCGCGCGCCGCAACGTCGTCGCGGTGATCGGCGACACGGTGTTCGTCCATGCGGGCGTGCTGCCGCAGCACGTCGCCTACGGCGTCGAGCGCATCAACGAGGAGGTGCGCGCCTTCCTCCGGGGCGCGCGGAAGGAGCTCCCGCCGATCATGGCGAAGCCCGTTTCGCCGCTCTGGACGCGCCTCTATTCGCTCGAGGCCGAGCCGTCCGCGGCGACCTGCGCCACCTTGGGCGAGGCGCTCGCGGGGCTCCATGTGAAGCGCATGGTCGTGGGGCACACGGTCCAGGAGGGCGGCATCAGGTCGGGCTGCGACGGCCGGGTCTACAGGATCGACACCGGCATGAGCGTGGCGTACGAAGGCGGGCCCGTCTCGGCGCTCGAGATATCCGGCGACCGCGTAACGCCGCTCCATTGACAACCGGGTTCCGTGCCTTCATCATGCGCTCGTAAGGAAGGATCGACGATCGTGGTTCAGAACGCACAGACGCCGAGAGCCGTTCTCAAGATAAAACCCGGGCCCCGCCGAGGGGTCTGAAGGTCGCACCGACTCGATTCCCGTCCTCACCCTTCTCCCCCGCGGGGCCGCTCCCCGATAATTTGGTCCTGGAGTATCGATCCCTGTGCGCGCCGCCGGCGCGGGCGCACGAAACGGAGGAGAGGTTCTCATGATCGTGATGAAGTTCGGCGGCAGCTCCCTCGAGGATCGCGCCGCCATGGAAAGGGTCGTCTCCATCGTCGCCTCGCGGGTGCGGCAAAGGCCGGTCGTCGTGGTCTCGGCCATGGGCGACACGACCGACACGCTGGTCTCCCTGCTCGCCGCTGTCGAGCGCGGCGACGCCCCCTCCGCGACCCGGATAGCGGCCGCCCTCGGCGACGCGTACCGCAGCGCCCTCTTTTCCCTCGGCGCGGACGGTCCCATGGCGACGGCGCGGCTCGAGCGGGAGATCGCCGGCCTCGAGCGGTACGTCGGGGGCATGCTCTCCCTCGGCGAGATCAGCCCGCGCAGCCGCGACGCGACGCTCGCCTTCGGCGAGATGGCGACCGCGCCGATCGTCGCGGAGGCCCTGCGCACGCGCGGCGTCGGTGCCGTCGCGGTCGATCCGCGAGAGGTGATCGCGACCGACGCGCGGCACGGGGCGGCGACCCCGGACGAGCCCGCCGTCCGCGAGCGGATCGCGCGCGTCCTCGGGCCGCTGCTCGCCGAAGGGTCGGTCCCGGTCATCGGCGGCTTCGTCGGCGCGGCGCGCGACGGGACGACGACGACGCTCGGCCGAGGCGGCTCGGATCTCACCGCGTCCGTCCTGGCCGCCGGGCTCGGCGCCGAGGCGCTCGAGTTTTGGAAGGACGTGGACGGGATCCTGACGGCCGACCCGCGCATCGTGCCCGGCGCGCGGCCGATCCCGAGGCTCACCTTCCGCGAGGCGTCCGAGCTCGCGTTCCTCGGCGCCGGCGTGCTGCACCCGTCGTCCATCCAGCCCGCGATCGACGCCGGCGTGCCGGTGCGCGTCCTCAACTCCTTCTGCCCCGAGGCGCCCGGCACGGACATCGTCCGCACCCCGAGGCGCCCGGCGGCGGGCGACGCGATCGCCGCCTCCATCGCCCACAAGCGCGACCAGGTGCTGGTGAACGTGCACTCGACGCGGATGCTCGGCGCCACCGGGTTCCTCCGCCGCGTCTTCGAGGTGTTCGACCGGCTCGGCGTCAGCGTCGACCACATCGCGACCTCGGAGGTCAACGTCACCGTCACCATCTGCGCGCAGCCCGGCGCCGAGCGGCTCGCGGGGGAGCTCTCGGAGGTCGCCGCGATCACGACGCGCCGAAACGTGGGCGTCGTGAGTGTGGTCGGCGAACGCCTCGCGAATGCGAAGGGCGCCGCGTCCCGGGTCCTCGCCGCGCTGGACGGCGTCGAGCCCCGGCTCCTGACCTACGGCGGCTTCGGCGCCAACCTGAGCGTCGTCGTCGACGACTGCGACGTCGAGGCCGTCGTGCGGCGACTGCACGACCGTATCTTCGGCGCCCGGGCGCGCAGGAAGGAGGCCCGCTGTGGATGAGCTCAGGAGGGACGCGAGCGGGATCCTCTGCCTCGAGGGCGTCCCCCTCGACGAGATCGCGGATCGCTACGGCACGCCGGTCTACGCGTACGGCCGGGCCGCGATCGCCGCGGCCTACCGCGACGCGGACGCGGCGTTCGAGGGGAGGCCGCACACGATCTGCTACGCGGTCAAGGCGAACCCCAACGGCGCGGTCCTGCGCGCGCTCGCGGAGCTCGGCGCGGGCGCGGACATCGTCTCCGGCGGAGAGCTCTACCGGGCGCTCCGGGCCGGCATCCCGCCTGAAAGGATCGTCTTTTCCGGAGTCGGCAAGAGCCGCCGCGAGATGGCCGAGGCGCTCCGGGCCGGCATCCTCATGTTCAACGTCGAGACCTTCACCGAGCTCGAGGCGCTCGACGAGACGGCGCGCGCGGCAGGGACGAGGGCGCCGGTCGCCCTGCGCGTGAACCCGGACGTCGACGCCCGCACGCACCCGTACGTCGCCACCGGGCTGCGATCCAGCAAGTTCGGCATCCGCCACGACCGGGTGCTCGAGGGTTACGAGCGCGCCCGCAGGCTCCCGAACGTCGACGTGATCGGGATCTCGTGCCACGTCGGCTCACAGCTCGTCTCGCTGGGGCCGTTCACGGAGGCGGCCCGCCACGTGGGGGCCCTCACCCGCGAGCTCGTCTCGGCCGGGTTCGACCTGCGCGTCGTCGACCTCGGCGGCGGCCTCGGCATCCGCTACGACGAGGAGACGCCGCCCGCGGCGGCCGAGTACGGGCGCGCGGTGAGCGAGGCGCTCGGTGGTGTCGACGCCTGCATCGTCGTCGAGCCGGGGCGCAGCATCGTGGGCAACGCCGGCGTCCTCCTGACCCGCGCCCTCTACACGAAGAAGGCGGACGACGCGCGCTTCGCGGTGGTGGACGCGGGGATGAACGATCTCCTCCGCCCGAGCCTGTACGGCTCCTTCCACGGCATCGAGCACGTCGCCGCGATCGAGCGCGAGGCAGAGACCACGGACGTCGTGGGCCCGATCTGCGAGACCGGCGACTTCCTCGCGAAGAAGCGGACAATGACGCGCGTCGTGGCCGGGGATCTGCTCGCCGTGCTCGGCGCCGGTGCGTACGGCTTCGCCATGGCGTCCACGTACAACTCGCGGCCGCTCGCCGCGGAGGTCATGGTGCGCGACGGCCGGCATCGCCTCGTCCGCGAGCGCGGCACCTACGAGGATCTCGTGCGCGGCGAGGTGCTGGCGGAGATCTGAGCGCGCGCTTGTCCTCTCCGGCGAACCGGCATAGCTTCTGGCCAGTAGGGATGAGCAGGACACTTCTACAAGTCGCGCAGAGCGCGTTTCTCTCTTGCGCCCTCGCGGCGTGCGCCGGTCCCGCGCCAGTCGTCGCGCCGACGCCCATCCCCGATACGGTGCCGGAGATCGCGGCGGTCCAGATCTCGCCCGCCGGCTCCGCTGACGACGCCCTCGTGGCGTACTTCGCCGCGCTGCACGAGGGGCGGTTCGAGGACGCGGCCGCGCTCTACGGCGGCTCGTACGACGTCCCGTTGGACATGAACCCCGACCTCGGTCCAACGCAGCACGCCGCTCTTTTCGAACGCTACTGCACGCGCAACGGCGGGGTCTGCCTGCTGGTGCGAGAGATCGTCTCGAGCGAAGCCGCGCCCGACGGCTCCAAGCGCTTCGAGGTCCGGTTCGCGAAGGACGATGGGACCGCCTTCGGGCTCGGCCCGTGCTGCGGTGAACCGGACACCGGGAGCCGCACGGCGGAGTTCGTCTTCACGGTCCGGCGAAAAGACGGCGCTTTCCGCGTCATGGAGCTGCCGGTGTACATGCCGTGATCGCGAGCGCGCCGAGCTCTCGGCCAAGGGCAGACACCTCCCCGCTTGTCCTCGCGCCCGAACCGGTTTAGCTTTCCATCTGCGCCAAAAGAGGCGCCCAATGAGGAGAGACGAAGATGCCAAACCCGACAGCGGTGTTCGACACGAGCCTCGGCACGTTCAAGGCCGAGATCTACCTGGACAAGATGCCCGTCACCGCGGGCAACTTCCTCACGCTCGCAAAGGAAGGTTTCTACGACGGCCTCCACTTTCACCGCGTCATCAAGGGGTTCATGTGCCAGTTCGGCTGCCCGCACAGCCGCGATCCGAAGAGCCCGCGCGCCGGCACCGGCGGCCCGCCGCACGGGACGATCCAGGACGAGCACCCGGCGAACGCGAAGCTCTCCAACGAGCCGGGCACGCTCTCCATGGCGAACACTGGCCAGCCGAACAGCGGCGGCTCGCAGTTCTTCATCAACACCGTGCACAACCACTACCTCGACTGGTTCACGCCGGGCGCGTCGAAGCACCCCGTGTTCGGCAAGGTGACCGAGGGCACGGACGTCCTCAAGAAGATCGAGACGACGCCCACGGCCGCCGGCGACCGACCGGTCACGCCCGTCAAGATGAACAAGATCACGGTGGTCGAGTAGCCCGTTGGCGTCCCCCGGACCAGGCGCGGATCCCCACGCCGCCATGATGGTCGAGGCGTTCCGGCTCGCGCGAGAGGCGATGGCCGACGGGCGCGGCGGTCCGTTCGGCGCGGTCGTCGTCAGGGGCGGGACGATCGTCGGCCGCGGCGCGAACCGCGTGGTGCGCGAGGCGGATCCGACGGCGCACGCGGAGGTGGTCGCCATCCGCGAGGCGTGCCGCGCGCTCGGGACGCACGATCTGTCCGGCACCACGATCTACGCGACGTGCGAGCCGTGCCCGATGTGCCTCGCCGCGATCTACTGGGCGCACATCGACAGGATCTTCTTCGCGGGCTCGCACGAGGACGCCTCGGACGCCGGGTTCGACGACTCCCTCATCTACCGGGAGCTGCGCGCACCGAGGGACGCCCGCAAAGTTCCGATGATCGAGTACGACCGCGCCGAGGCGAAGAGGCTCTTCGACGAGTGGCGCGCGAACCCGGACCGCGTTTCCTACTGACGTTAGCCGCGCGGCCTTCCGGCCAGGCCGGAGAACCGGGTCGTCCGCGTGTCGACCGCCGCGGCGAGCACATCCGAGGTGCCGACGATCGTCGCCCGCGCCCTCGCACGGGTCAGCGCCGTGTACAGGAGCTCCCGCGTGGTGACGGGCGACGGAGCCAGCGGCAGCAGCACGATGACGTCGTCGTACTCCGAGCCCTGGCTCTTGTGCACGGTGATGGCGAACGCCGTCTCGTGCGCCGCGAGCTGCCCGGGCCGAAGCGCGCGGAGCCCGCCGTCCGCGGCTGCGAAGAAGATCGATGGATCCCGGCCCGGCGCCTCCCGGCTCACGACTCCGACGTCCCCGTTGAACACGCCGGCGCGCGGGGAGTTCTCGAGCACGATGATCGGGCGGCCGTCGTACCACGGGTCGCCCGGATCCCTTCGGCCTTCGCCCGCGAGTCGCCTTTCGATCTCGCGGTTGACGTGCGTCGAGCCGAGCGGACCGTTGCGGTGAGCGCAGAGGACGCCGAGCCGCGACATGGCCTCGAGGCGGCGCGCGGGATCCCGCTCGGTGAGCACGTCCGAGAACGCCTCCGCGCCCCGGCGGACGATCGACTCCAGCGCCGCGCGCCCGTCCGCGGGACGCTCGAGCCGTACCTCGTCCCCGAAGCGCCCGGCCTCCAGCGCGGCGAGGAGCTCGCGCGAACGGCCGGCGTTCAAGAGCCGCGCGGCGCCCCCGAGCGCGCTCGAGTCGCCGAACCTGTAGCTCCGCTCGAGCTCCGTGATCCACGGGGCGCCGGCGCCGCCCGCGCAGAGATCCGCGAGCACCGCGCCCGCCTGCACCGACGCGAGCTGGTTCTTGTCGCCCATCAGGATCACCCGCGTCGAGGAGGGCACCGCGTCGAGGAGGGCGGTCATGAGATCCAGGTCGACCATGGACGCCTCGTCGACGGCGACGACGTCGAACGGGAGCCTGTGGCGCGCGTCGAAAAGGAAGCGGCGCTCTCCCCGCGGCCCGAAGCCGAGGAGCCTATGGAGGGTCGACGCCTGGTCCGGGATCATCGCGGCGATCTCCTTCGCGCAGCGGAGCTCGGGCTTCCGCTCCCCTCGTTTGGCCGCGCCGACCGCCGCCGCCATCCGGGCCGCCGCCTTCCCGGTCGGCGCCGCGAGGGCGATGCGGGGCGCCCTCCCCTCCGCGGCTACGAACCCTTCCACGATGCGGGCGAGGTCGCTCGCGAGAGCGCTCGTCTTGCCCGTCCCCGGCCCCCCGGTGACAACCGAGAGGCGCGACGGCGGCGCCGTCCTCGTGAGGAGGTGGCGCGCGAGCCGCGACTCGGTCTCGGCGATCCTATGCAGGTAGAGGAGATCCCCGTCGAGCACGAGCGGCGCCGCCTCGCAATCGCGCGAGACGAGCGCGCTCGCCCGCAGCCGCTCCCGCCAGACGGCGGCGCTCGGCCAGTCCCCGAGCGCGAGATCCTCCCCTTCCCACCCCCGGATCGGATGATCCCCAAGGGCCGCGAGATCGACGCACACGTGGCCCCGCCCGCTGAATGCGCGAGCCGCCGCGGCGCCGAGCAGCGCGAGCGGATCCGTTTCGCCCGCGAGGCGTCCGAGCGCGGCCGCGAACGCGGCATCCACGGGCCGGAAGAGGCCCGCCTCCACGAGCTCTCGGATCGTCGGGGTCACGGCCGCCTCCCGCCGCGATCGCCGAAGAGCGCGTCGAGCGCCCGGATCGCGGCTTCCGAGGGGCGCGCGAACAGCACGCCCGTCCTCCGCCCGCGCGCCGGGCTCATCCCGCGCAGGAACAGGTAGAAGACGCCCCCGAACCGCGCGTCGTAGGCGTACTCGCCGATCCGCCGCGCGAGGTACCTGTGCAGGGCGAGCGCGTAGAGGTGGTACTGGAGATAGTAGTGGTGCTCGAGCATCACGCGCTCGAGGCGCGACGGATCGTAGTCCTCCCACCTCGGCCCGAGGCGGTTCGTCTTGTAGTCGGCGATGTAGAACGCGTCGCCCCGCCTGAAGACGAGGTCTATCGCCCCGGAGACGCCGCCCTCGAACGGATCGAAGTCGAGCTCCCGCGCGCGCGCGGCGCAGGCACGTGCAAAGCGATCGCTCGCGTCCGCGCCTATCGCGTCGGCCACGGCGGCGACCGTCGCACGGACGCGCTTCGTCCCGCGCGGCGCCTGGAAGGCGAAGCGGAGCTCGTCGAGCCTGTCGACGCGCGGGATCCGGTTCAGCCGCAACGCCCCCGCGGCGTCGAGCGGCGTGTCGAGCGCCCCGCACAGGGCGTCCGCGAGTCGCGCGTTCCAGGCGGGCTGGAAGCCGCGGCGATCGACGACCTCGGCGATCGTCCTCTCCAGCCGCGCCCGATCGCCGTCGCCAAAGTCGACCGCCGACAGGATCTCGTGGACGAGGACCCCCGCCTCGCGCCCCGCGGGGAAGTCGCCGAGCGGCACCTCGGGATCGCCGGACGACGGCTCCGCCGCGCTCGATTCCGACCGCTCCGCGGGCTCGACCCCCTCCACGAGCGCGCTGAACGACGCCTTCCTCCGGGGGGCGGCGACCGCGACCTCGGGCGGCGGCGCCAGGCGCAGCCCGTCCGCCGACGCCGTCGCCCCGACCGGCGCCGCCGTCTCGCCCGTGAGGCGGGCGGCGAGAAAGGCGCCGTCCTCCGGTGGGTGCGCGCGGAGCAGGACGTCGGCCGGACCCGGGCGGTTGCGTCCCGACGTCGGCGGCCACCAGACGAGCTTGACGAGGTGCTTCGCGCGCGTCACGGCGACGTAGAGAAGCCGGGTCTCCTCGGCCTCCTCCTCCTTCCGCGCCAGCTCGGAATGGGCGTCGGCGCTCGCGCCGCCGAGATCCGCGCAGGCGACGTCGTCGCGCGAGGGATCGTGAAACTCGATCGACCTGTCCCTCGTCGTCCAGCGCGGCGAGCGCGACGCGAACGGCACGTAGACGACCGGGAACTCGAGCCCCTTGGCCCGGTGCACGGTCATGACCCGCACCGCGTCGCCGTCCGTCTCGGGCCGGATCCGGGCGCCCTCCTCGACGGCCGCTCCCCTTCGCCGCCGGGCCCCGAGCCACCGGGCGAACGCCTGCAGGTCGTCCCCGTCCGCCTGCGGCCGCGCCTGCGCCAGCTCCGCGATGTGCCGCAGCCGCGACGCGATCGTGTCGCCCCCGACACGGGAGAAGAGCGCCGCGGCGAGCGGCCCTGCCCCCTCGTCCGCGCCGAGGCCGAGCAGCCCCGAGACGAGCGCCACCGCGCCGCCGGCCTCGAAGGCGCGCGCGAGCCCCGCCATCCGCCTCGACCAGAGCGGATACGGACCCTCGCCGCGAGAGATCTGGCGGATCTCGGCGGCCGGGAGGCCGAACAGCGGCGAGCAGGCGGCGGTCGCGACCCGCGATGGGTCCTCCGGACGACCGACGCCGACCAGGAGCTGGGCGAGGATCCGCGCCTCTTCGGTCTCGAAGACGCTCTCGTCGCTCGAGGTCGAGGAGGCGATCCCGAGCTTCCGCAGCTCCTCGGCGACCCGCCGGGCCTGCGGGTTCGTCCGCGTGAGCACCGCGATGTCGCGCGCCGAAACGCGGGTCGGGGCGCTGCCGACCGACCGCTCGATGCGCGTCTCGGAGGCGAGCAGGCGCGAGACGTCCGCGGCGATCCGCGGCGCGATGTCATCGGGCCGGGTCGTCTCCGGATCGGCGTGCAGGATCTCGAAAGGAGGCCGCGGCGCGCCGCCGTCCGTCAGGGGCCGCCTCCCGACGGCCTCCGGGCGCACCCGCACGGGCCGGTAGTCGATCCGGCCCTCGCAGCGGAACGGATCGGCGCCGCCGAACAGCGCGTTCACGGCGCGGACGACGCCCTCGTCGGATCTGTAGCTCACGTCGAGCGACCATCGCCGGACGCCTGGATCCGCCGCGGCCCTGAGGTACGTGAAGACGTCGCCCCCACGGAATCGGTAGATCGACTGCTTGGGATCGCCGAACGCGAAGAACGGCCGGCCGGCGTCGCGGAAGATCCTCTTGAAGATGCGGTACTGGACTGCGTTCGTGTCCTGGAACTCGTCGACCAGCGCCGCCCGGTACCGGTCCCGCAGCTCCTCGGCGAGGCGCTCGCCGCGCTCCCCATCCGCGAGTGCGCGATCGAGCTCGTACAGGAGGTCGTTGAACGTGAGCGTCGCCGACGCCTTGCGGCGCGCCGCGAACGCCGCGCGGACGAACTCCGCCGCCCGCCCGTCCACCTCGCGTGCCACGGGATCCGCGGACGGGATGAGCTCGATCTCCGGATCCCGCGCGACGACGTCGGCGATCATCCGCGCCCGCGACGGCTTCCAGCTCGCCGCGGCGAGCGCCGCGACGCGGGCAGGGGTCGCCTCGTAGACCTCCCGCGCCCAATAGTCGTCCGCGACCCTCTCGCAGAACGCCTTGTCGTCCTCGATCGCCGACGCGTCGAACGGCACGCCGCTCTCGAACGCGGACGCGCTCAACGTCCGCTGGCAGAAGCCGTGGATGCTCGAGATCGCCGCCCGGTCGATCCCGAGGAGCGCCGTGCGGGCGAGGGCCGCCGCGCGCCCGGGATCCTCGATGGACGCGAGGTAGGCGCGCTGTTCGGGAGTCCCCATGGGCCGCCCCCCCGTGAGGGCGTCGAGCGCGGCCTTGAGCCGGTCGCGGACCGCCGTGTTGAGCTCCGCCGTGGCGGCGTTGGTGAACGTGACGACGAGGATCTCCTCGATGGGCGCCGCGCGCTCGATCACGAGCCGCGCGACGATCCAGGAGAGCCCGAACGTCTTGCCCGTGCCGGCGCTCGCGTCGACCAGGTGGGCGCCGTCGAGCGGACAGCCGAACGGATCGAACCCCGGGATCGCGCCGCCGCGCGTCATGGAGCGCCCTTTCCCGCGCCGAGCCGGGCGACGATCGGCCCGAAGAGCTCGAGCGCGAGCCTCCGGAAGCCGAGCGGCCCGCCGTCGTCGAGCTCCCAGGGCAGCGCGTCCCCGAACAGGATCCGCACGGCGTCCGCATCCCGGTCGCCGGGCACGCCCCGGTACGCCTCGCCGGTCCACTCCTTCTCGGCACCCTTGATCGCCTCGTCGCGCGCGGGCGCGCCCTTCTTCGTCTTCTTCGCCGGGGCGAGCGCCTTCGCCGCGTAGGCGTACGAGCTCCCGGGGAAGAACGGGAGCGGCCGCCGCTGCCCCTCCCAGTAGATTTCGACGAGCCGGGCAAAAAGGTCGCGCGCGCCCTCCACGGCGCCCAACCCGAGGTGCACGACCGGCTGGT
>JALNZK010000136.1:0-13528 GCA_023229365.1 Pseudomonadota bacterium
GTCCTCGGCCTCGTTCGGGCACTCGTCGTCCGCGTCGAGGATGCCGTCGCCGTCGTTGTCCGGGTCCGGGCACCCGTTCTCGTCCTCGAACCCGTCCTTGTCCTCCGGATCGTTCGGGCACGTGTCGTCCGCGTCGAGGATGCCGTCCGCGTCGTTGTCCGGGTCCGGGCACCCGTTCTCGTCCTCGAACTCGTCCTCGTCCTCCGGATCCTCCGGGCACTCGTCGATCTTGTCCGGGATCCCGTCCTTGTCCTTGTCGTCCTCGGCCGGCTTCATCCAGGCGAGCCCGAGGAACGCCCGCACGAGCGGCGTGCCGACGCCGGCGATGATCCCGGCGCCGCCGCCGACGGTGACCGCGATCCCGCTCTCCGTCTTGATGCGCGCGGCGAGGTCGCCCTCGAGCGGCGACTCCGTGAGATCGGTGCTCATGCCGTTCTGGCCGAACACCTCGAGGATGCCGCTCACGCGATCGCTGAACAGCACCTCGAGCGCCGCCCCGTAGGTGATCCGCGGCCCGATCTCGGTCACGGCGCTGAACTCGCTCGTCCTGCGCCAGAGGTAGCCCGCGTTGAGCCCGATGCGCGCCCGCGAGAAGTTCAGGCCGAAGGCGAGCTTCGGGTGCACGGTGATGAACGAGTCGCCCATGAACGACTCGCCGTCGATGAGGTTGGCGGTGGGGAACCCGATGACCGGGACCAGCGCGAGCCCGACCGTGTCGCCCTCGTAGCCGAACGTGTGGAGCAGATCGAGCTTCGCGTGCAGCCGCACGTCGCCGAGCCCGACGTTGCTCGACGGTGCGTCGACGCCCGCGGCGCCCGCGTCGTCGCCGACCTGGTACAGCACGATCGGCACGACGACGCCGAGCTCGAACACGCGGAACAGCGAGAGCGAGCCGTAGACGTCGAGCCAGAGGTAGTGCTTGACGAGGGCGGTACCCTCGTCGGCCCACTCGGTGCAGGCGCCGTCCTGCTCCTCGAGGCAGCCGCGGACCATGATCGGCTTGTGCTGGTAGCCGAGCAGGCCGCCCACGCCGCCGCCGAGACCCGGCGGGACCTGGGAGCCGTCCACGGTGAGGAACGAGCCGTAGCCGGGCGCGGTCTGGAAGTTCTGCGCCGTGAAGCCCCGATCCTCCTGCGCCACGGCGACCGCGGCGGAGGTGATCACGATACCTGTCAGGCAAGTCGCGAGGACGCGTTTCATCTCATCCTTCCCCTTTCACTCACATCCGGATGTAGGCGCGTTCAGCGCAGCGCCGCCGCCAGCACTTCGAACAACCCGTTCCCGCCCGCGGCGCCGACGCCGCCGACGGCGCAGCCCCAGAAATGCGCGCCGGAGCCGGTCGCGCCGTACGCCACGGGGGTGTCCCCGTCGCCGTCCGCATCCGCGTCCGCGTCCGTGTCCGTATCCGAATCCGAATCCGAATCCGAATCCGTATCCGTATCGACGTCCGTGTCGGTGCCGCCGTCCGGCTCCTCGCACGCGTCGCCCACGCCGTCGTCGTCCGAGTCGGCCTGATCCGGGTTGTAGTCGTCCGGGCAGTTGTCGTCGTCGTCCGGGACGCCGTCGTCGTCCGTGTCGACGAACGGGACGTCGTCGGCGCCGTCGTTCGGATCCGTCTCGCCGTCGTCGATCACGCCGTCGTGATCCCAGTCCTCGTCGCCGTCCGAGACGCCGCCGTCGTCCGAGTCCGGATCGACGGGGCTCGTCGTCGTCGCGCCGCCGTCGCCGTCCGGCACGAAGTGGCCGGCGTCCAGATCCGTCTCCGGGCCGATATCGTCCTCGGTCAGCCCCATCTCCGTGCCGTCGTAGAGGCCGTCGTCGTCGCTGTCCGGATCCATGGCGTTGATCAGGCCGTCGCCGTCCGTGTCGTCCGCGTAGTTCGGCTCGTCGCCGTCGGCCACGCCGTCGTCGTCCGAGTCCGCGTCGTCGGGATCGGTCCCGATGAGAATCTCCTGCGCGTCCGGGAGGCCGTCGCCGTCCGTGTCGGTCATCACATCGTCCGCGCCGTGGCCGACCGTCGGATCGGTCTCGCCCTCGTCGATCGCGCCGTCGAGATCGAGATCCTCGGCGCCGTCCTCTACGCCGCCGCCGTCGGTGTCCGCGTCGAGGGGATCGGTCGTCGTCGCGCCGCCGTCCCCGTCCGGCACGAAGTGTCCGGCGTCCAGGTCGGTGTCGTCCCCGACGTCTCCGAGCTCGAGCCCCATCTCCGTGCCGTCGTAGAGGCCGTCGTTGTCGGAGTCCGGATCCAGCGCGTTGATCAGGCCGTCGCCGTCCGTGTCGTCGTCGTAGTCCGGCTCCGCGCCGTCGCTCACGCCGTCGTTGTCCGTGTCCCCGTCGTCCGGATCCGTGCCGATGTCGATCTCGGTGTCGTCGCACAGGCCGTCGCCGTCCGTGTCGCCCACGACGTCGTCGCCCACGCACTCGTCGTCCGCGTTGCACACGCCGTCGTCGTCGTCGTCCTCGCAGCACGTCCCGGCGGTGAGCGCGTCGCAGGTCGCGTTGCACCCGGGGGCGCCGGCCGTGTAGTCGGGATCGAAGTCCTCGCAGGTCAGGCTGCCGACGTCGGCGCCGTCGCACAGCTCGGCTCCGGTCGGCCCGTTCAGCGCGCCGTCGCCGCAGTGCAGGATGTCGATGGTCATCGGCTCGCTCTCGACCGTCGCGTCGTTCGACTCGCCGCAGAGCATCCACGAGTACCCGTAGTGCGCGGTGGTCAGGATCGGATCGTCCGGCAGGTGATCGGCCACGGTGACCGTGTAGGTCGCGGCGAGCGTCTCGGTCGACGGAACGTCCGGCATCGCGATGCCGGCGCCCGTGAGCTGCGCGAGCGTCAGCGGGCCGGCGGGCACCGTGTCCGCCCCGCCGTCGAGCGAGTAGGTGATCGAGACGAGCGACGTCACGTTCGCCGGGAGCGGGTGCACGAGCGCGACGTTCGTCGCCGTGGTCTCGCCGACGTTCTCGATCGCGATCGTGAAGGTCACCGTCCCGGTCCCGCCGGTCGTCGTGTCCGCGTAGACGGCGGCCGGGGCGTACGTCGTGCTCGCCAGCATCTCGAAGGTCGCCGACTCCGTGGGCAGGTCGAGGGCGAGCGCGATGACGGAGTACGCGTCCTGCGTCGAGTACGGCAGGAGGTACGCCGTCGTGTCGTTCACCGCGAGGACCCCGGGGTTGTACGTCGTGTCGTTGAGCGGGATGTCGGCGACGTCGAGCCCCTGTCGGCCGCCGCTCACGGACGTGCCCGGCTCGTGATCCACCTGCGTCCAGTTCACGCCGCCCTGGATGTGCTCGCCGTCGCGGTCCGTGATCTGCGCCGCGAAGAAGTTGGTGAGCGGGTGCCGCGGCCCCTCCACGCGATCGGCGTTGCCGAGCGGAGTGCCGTTCCCGAAGGCGAAGGCGTCGCCAGTGATCGAGGCGTCACCCTCGACCGCCGCGACGAGCAGGCGACCCGGGAGCGGATCGCTCCCGAGATCCGGGTAGCAGAAGCCGTTCACCGTCGTCGGGCCCGTGTAGGAGTTGGACTCCCGGCGCCAGCCGCTCCAGATGGTTATCTGATGGGAGCTCAGGTACGTGACCGCGTTGGAAAAAACGACCGACATCACCCAGCCGGCGTAGCCGGTCCCTCCGTTGGGGTCCAAGGTCTGCGTGCCGGGCACGCCGCCCACGGCGTACATGCCGTCGATCCAGTCCGGCACGAGATCCGTCACGTCGGCCCAGGCGACGTAGCCGTCGAAGCCGCCCGTAACGCCGCACTGGTCGACGACCCCGCCGAGGAGATCCGGATCCACGGCGACCTGCACCGGCGAGCCGCTCGTCGGGTACTCGAGCGTCACCGGCGTGTCGATGTCGTCGGTCACGTTCTCGGAGCCGCCACCCTGGTTCGTGCGGTAGCAGCTGCCGGCCCACATGAGGAACACGGCCTGGACCTCGCCGCCGCCGATCGCGTCGAGATCGAGCTCGCCGTACGAGTAGTTGTCCGCCCACGCGCCGGTCGTGTAGTCGCCCCAGTCGGCGTTGTCCTGCGTCGCGGGGAGCGAATCGTTGATCCACGTCATGGCCGAGCCGTAGAGCCCGGGCCGGTCGTAGAACGTTCCGGTGACGGAGTCGCCGGAGCGTCCCATCGTGTTGCCGGTCATCACCACCGAGCCGCGGAGGTTCTGCTGGTAGATCTGCGTCAGCTGCGCCGACGCCGTGCCGGGCAGCGCGATCGCCGCCAGCGCGAGCAGCGGGACGATCCCCTTCGAAAATCCCCTCGTCATGACCAGATCCCCTCTGGCGCCGAGCGCCGCTTGGAAGACACGCCGACTGGCTCGATCTCGAATTGTAGTCGAAATGGAAACCGGATCGCTCAAAAAGACGAATCGGAGAGCGTCACTGCGGGATATCCCGCCACCCGGATCGCCGAGATCCCCGGCCCCGGATCGCGGAAGACGACGAGCCCGCCGCCGCCATCCGCGCGGGGGACGAACACGCCGTCCGCCTCGCCTGTCACCGCGCCGTCGCCGTCGAGCACCGCCACGTTCCGCGGCTCCCCCTCGAAAGGCAGCGCGGAAAGGAGCGTCGGGCCGGGCGCGACCGAGCCGTCCGCGCCGATCGACACCGACAGCCAGAGCGTGTCGCCACCGGGCGGCGGCGCGATCGAGGCGTTGAGGTACTGGTTGATCACGTCGACCCGCTCGAACAAGAGGCCGAAATGGTAGTCGCTGATCCAATCCGGATCGCAATAGGTCATCATGTCCTTATATGTATTCGGATCCTTCAACGGGTTCTCGCCGTACTCCTTGGTCACGTCGTAACCCATGACGCCGATGCCGCCGTCGCCGTAGGGGAAGAGGGGATCCACGCCGCTCGGGCCGCCGCACGGCGCGTGGCCGAGGCCGGAGGAGTGCCCCACCTCGTGCACCGCGGTGTTGGCCGCGTAGTCGCCCGGAAAGCCGATGCCGGTGCCGACCTGCATGGAGCCCGGCGCCGTGGGCTGCCAGCTCATGCCCGTCACGCATCCGCCGCTGCAATATTCCCCGAAGCTGTCCTCCGGGCTGACGAGGCCGTAGTAGAACTCCTCCACGCCGGCCCCGTTGTCCGTGCGCCGCTGCGTGACCGTGTTGAGCAGGTTGTCCCAGCCGTTTCCGTAGGCGCCGACGACTCCGCCGTAGGGCATCGGATCGTCGACGGTGATCTCGACGCCGCTCACCGGGTACATCGCGTAGAAGTAGTCCTCGAAGAGCTCGAGCTGCGCCGCGCTCGTGTCCGGCAGGCGCCCGGAGCCGTCCGCGTTGTACTCGACCGGGACGAGCACGAGCTTCATGGGCGCCATCTGCTCGGTGACGCCGAGATCCTGCTCGCCGTCGGTGGGCCAGAGCGCCCCGTCGTCGCTCCCGGAGCCGGGTGCGTCCTCGACCGTCTCGTGGATCGACACGGAGATCGCCTGCCCGGCCTCGAGCTCCGCGCCTGGGACGGTCACGTTGAGCGTCGACGCGATCGAGCCCGCCGTCGAGCTCGCCGAGACCTCGTTCTCCTCCGCGAAAACCCGAGCGTCGCCGGCCCCGGTCAGCTCGACGCGCAGCCAGAGCGTCCGCGCCTCGAACCCTTCCTCGACCTGCACGTACGCGCGGATGACCGTGTCCCTGCCCGCCACGATCGGCACGTCCCCCGAGATCGCCGACTCGCCGCCTTCCATGATCGGGACCCGCACGCCCTGGTACAGCTCGATATCTGTCAACTGGACGTCCTTGGCGAGCGGGAGCCCGCCGACCGTGTCCTGATCCTCGTTGCCTTCCCCGGCGACCGGCTTGTCTCCGCAGCCGAGCGCGAGCGCGAAGAGAAGGAACGCGAGACTTCTTGAGACCATGCTTACCTCCGCAGTATGACGCGCGCCAACCGCCCCCAGCATACCAGCAATTCCCCGCGGCGCGAGCGCCGGGTGCGGGTTCCGTGTTGAAGCCGGGTTTTTCAAAAACGAAATGAGCGGTCCGCGTACCGTGAAACCCCGGCCGCCGGCGAACGCTTCGGACGGCCGAATTCGGGCGTCATTTCCGTCGTTTTTTCCCGACCGCTCAACCGAAGGGGATCGTGGCACGCGAGTTGCAAACACAGTCCGGCAGAACGGCGGGCTCGTACCAGATGCCCCCCACATCCTTCGGGTTCGCCGTTTGCTTGTGTGTCTCGACCCGGTGACGATCCCCCCCGTCACCGGGTCTTTTTTTTTCTTTGGACCGCGCGCACCTCCTTTGCTACCCTCCTCCTCCGACGCGGGAGCACGGCGAACGCGGCTCGATCCTTGCAACGATCGAAGCAGGTGCGCGCAGGAAGAAAACGGTCCGATCTTTCTGCGAGATCGTGCGTATCAGTCGGGTGGAATAGATATGCGGTGCCACGAGGTCAAGGGCACCTTCACCGCGAGTGAGAGGGCGACATGGCGAAGAAAGAATCCAGTGAGAACTCCGTAAACGTCGCGCTGCAAGAGCTCATGGGCATGGAGGACTCCCGCCAACAGAAGGAAGAGGCCGAGCGCAAGCGCCGCGAGGAAGAGGAGCGCAAGCGCCGCGAGGAGGAGGAGCGCAAGCGCCGCGAGGAAGAGGAGCGCAAGCGCCGCGAGGAAGAGCAGGCGCGCATCGCCGCCGAGAAGGCCGCCCGCGACGAGGAAGAGCGCAAGGCCCGCGAGGCCGAAGAGCGCAAGCTCCGGATCAAGCTCGACGCCGAGCACCAGGCGCGGCTCGCCGTTCACGACAAGCAGCTCCAGCACGAGCAGGTGCTCAAGAAGATCGAGGCGGAGAAGGCCGGCATCCCGAAGTGGGTGTTCGCAGTCATCGCCGGGGTCGTCCTCATCGGTATCGGCGTCACCGTGTATATCATCAAGAAGAACAACGAAGAGAAGGCCCAGATTGCGGCCGCGGCTGAAATCGAGAAGCAAGCCCTGGCCAAGAAGGCCGAAGAAGATCGGCGCAAGGCCGAGGCGGTCGCGGTCGAGGCGCAGCGCAAGGCCGAGGAGGCCGCGCAGGCGGCGAAGAAGCTCGCCGGCACGCTCGCCGAGAAGGAAGCGGTCGAGACGGCGAGACGGCTCGCGGCCGAGGCCGACGCGGCGCGCAAGAGCGCCGCGAAGAAGGGCGGCGGCGGTGGCGGCGGCGGCGGCGGAAAGAAGGGCGGGAAGATCTCCGACGATCCGCTCGGCGGCATCGACCTCTGAGGTCGGCCGATCAGGTGACCTGAATCCCAGGCGAGGGCCGCGCGGTCCTCGCCTTTTTTTTGGGAGCGCAACCACATGAACAAAGTCGACGCAGCGGAAGCGAGGAGGCGCCTCATCCTCGCGCTCGATGTGCCGGACATCGCGTCGGGGATCGGGCTTCTCGAACGGCTCGAGGGACGCATCGGGCTCGTCAAGGTGGGCCTGGAGCTCTTCACCGCGTGCGGCCCGGCGGCGGTCGAGGCGGTCCGGCGGCGGGGCTTCGACGTCTTCCTGGATCTCAAGCTGCACGACATCCCGGCCACGGTCGCGGGCGCCGTGCGTTCCGCCCGCGGGCTCGGCGTCGCGATGCTCACCGTGCACACCGGCGGCGGGGCGGAGATGCTCTCGCGCGCGGCCGAGGAGGCCGGCGAGGCGATCCGGATCCTCGGGGTCACGCTGCTGACGAGCCTCGGCGCCGAGGATCTGCCGGCGGTCTCCGTCTCGGGGACGCCGAGCGAGGTCGTCGCGCGCCGCGCCGCGCTCGCGGCCGCGGCCGGCTGCGGCGGGATCGTGTGCTCGCCCAAGGAGGTGCGGGTGGTCCGCGAGGCCGCCGGACCCGCCGTCGCGATCGTGACGCCCGGCATCCGGCCGGCCGGCGCCGAGCTCGGCGATCAGAAGCGCGCGGCGACCCCGACGAGCGCCATCGCGGACGGCGCCGACTACCTCGTCGTCGGACGCCCCATCCACGGCGCCCCCGATCCGGCGTCCGCGGCGGGCGCGATCGTCGAGGAGATCCGCCGGGCGCTCGCGGCCCGCCCCGCATGAAACGCGTCATCGCAGGGCCGAACGCCGTCACCGAGGCGATCCGAGGGGCCCCGCGCGACGTCGCGGCGATCTACCTCGCGGACGGCCTCGCCCGCGCGACCGCCGAGCGCCTTCTGAAGCTCGCCGACGACGCCGGCATCCTTTGCTCCGCCCTGCCGCGCGAGGCGCTCGACGCCCTCGCGAAGGGGCTGACGCACCAGGGCGTGATCGCGCTCGCCGGCGCCTTTCCGTATGTCGATCTCGAGGCGGTTCTCGGCGAGGGGCGTCGCACCGCCGAACCGCTGCTCGTCGTGCTCGACCAGATCCAGGATCCGGGGAACCTCGGCGCGATCGTCCGATCCGCGCACGCTCTCGGTGCGATCGGCGTGATCCTCACGCGGGATCGATCCGCGGCCATGACCCCCGCCGCTATCCGCGCGTCGGCCGGAGCGAGCGAGCTCATCCGCGTCGCCCGCGTCGGCAACCTGGCGCAGTGCCTCGAGCGCCTGCGCGACTCGGGCTACCTTTCGGCGGGCGCGGCCGCCGACGCCGAGGCGCCGATCGACGGGATCGATTGGCGCGGCCCGACGGCGCTCGTGCTCGGCGGCGAGGGCCGTGGCCTGCGGCGCCTCACCCGCGAGCGCTGCGATCGCCTCTTCCGCATCCCGCTCGCCGCGCCGTTCGACTCGCTCAACGTCTCGGTCGCCGCCGCGATCGCGCTGTACGAGATCGGCCGCGCCCGCAGGGGATGACCGCGTGTCCCGCGCCGACGACGGCCCCCGCACCGCCCTGGCTCTCGCCGCGCTCGCCTGCGGGCTGACGCTCGTCCGCCTCTGGATCGCCGCGCGGATCGGACTCTCTCCCGACGAGGCGTACTACTGGACGTGGTCGCGCGACCTCGCGCTCGTCTATCGGGATCACCCGCCGCTCGTCGCGTGGGCGATCGCCCTGGGCACGAGCGTGGTCGACGGCGAGATCGGCGTCCGCCTTCCGGCGATCCTGTGCGGCGCGGCCGCGGTGCCGGCGACCTACCTCGTCGCCTCGGCCGTCGGGCTCGGGCGTGGCGCCGCGTTCCTGGCGGCGGGGCTGGGCGCCGTCCTCCCGGCCCCGGCGGCCGGGGCGCTGATCTCGACGCCGGACTCCCTCCTCGGACTCGCGTGGCTGCTCGGCGGGCTCGCGCTCGCGCGCCTCGCGAAAGGCTGCGACCCGCGTCACTGGATCGCGCTGGGCACCGCACTGGGCGTCGGCCTGCTCGCGAAGCACAGCGCCGCCCTCCTCGCCGTCTCGGCCGGCGCGCTCCTGCTCTTCGTCCCCGCGACCCGCGCGGCCCTCAAGACGCGCCACCCCTGGCTCGGCCTGGGCGTCGCCGCGCTGATCGCCTCTCCCTATTTCATCGCCGAGATCGCCGCGGGCGCGCCGTCGCTCTCCCTGCAGCTCGATCACCTCCGCGGGGCCCTGTCGCCCGGCGGCCCCGTCACGGCGTCGGTGATCGCCGAGCGGTTCGGCGGGCTCGCGGGAGGTCAGCTCGGCCTGCTCACGCCGCCCGTCGCGCTCCTGTTCGCGCTCTCCTTCGGCAGGGCGTCCGCGGCGCGCGGTCCGCTTCGCGCCGTGCAGGTCGCGGCGCTCGTCCCCCTGGCCGCGGCCGCGCTCGCCGCGTTCGGCGCGCACCCCGAGCAGAACTGGGCCTCGCTGGGCCACCCGTTCTTCGCCGTCGCCGCGGTCGCGGCCGTCGAGGCGCGCTTCTGCGGGCACAGCCGCGCGATCTGGCGCGCGGTCGCCGCGGGAACGGCGATCGCCGCGAGCGCCGTCGTCCACGTCCACGCCGTCTCGCCGTTCCTCCCCCTGCCGCCCGCGCGGGATCCGGTCTCGCGGCTCCACGGATACGGCGGGCTGCGCGCGGTCGAGCGGTACAAAGGCGGCGTCGCCACTATCGTCTGCGACAACTACGGCCTCGCGAGCGAGCTCGCCTGGACGCGGCGGGACGCGCCCGCCGGGCCCGCGATCGCGAGCGCGGATCGTCTCCCTTCCGCGGCGCTCCCCGCGGGGCGCTGGCTCCTCCTCGACGAGAGCGGCGACTACGCGGAGCGCGGCGTCGAGGGCGTCCCCTGCGCGGCGAGGAGGAAGATCGCGGCGATCCCGCTTCGGCGCGCGGACGGCGCGATCGTCCGAACGGTGGACGTGTACGCGTGCGACCCGATTTCTGCTACTCTTCCGCCCGCATGAGCCTGCGCGACACCATCGCCGCGAACGCCCGCTGCGGCGCCCGGCTCGGGATCCGGATCGCCACCGCGGCGTTCGTCGTCGACGCGGCGGTGCTCGCCGCCGGCGCCTTCCGGAGGGGGACCGAGCCGCCGCTCGCGGCGCTCGGCGTCCTGCTCGGGGCCGGCGCGTACGGCGTCGTCGCCGTCGCCCTCGGGGCGCTCTTCGCCCTGGGCGCGGTCTACGTCGGCGGCGGGAGAGAGATCGGCCCGGCGGCGCTCTCCGGGGTCTCGCACCTGCGGCGCCTCCTCGGCGCGACGGACGGAGCCGCGTGCCGGTCGTTCGCCGCACGGCTCGTCGCGGCGCTCCTCGCCCTCGCCGCCGCCGTTGCCGCCGCCGTGCCGTGCGCCCTCGCGGCCACCGAGGACGTCCGCACGCCCCTCTACACCGTGGCGATCGCGTGCGCGATCTCGCTCGGTGCGATCGCAGCGTCCGCCGCCGCGTGGCCCGTCTGGATGCGGACCGGGACGCTGCTCTCCCGGATCGCCCCGCGCCTCCCCCGCCCCGCGATCCAGCTCGGCATCCTGACCGGGGCCGGCGCCGTCGCGGGCGCGTCGGTCGTCGCCGCCACCTGGTCCTCCGCCGGGTTCGCCCTGCCCTGGCGCGGCCCGATCTTCGCGCTCGCGCTGCTCGCCGTCGGGATCGCGTGGTTCGCCTTCGATCCGGGTCGCCGCAGGGCGCGCCCGCTCCTTCGGCGCGCGCTGCTCGGCGCGCGCGTCCTCCTGCCGATCGCCGGCCTCGCCTCCGGGGCGCTCCTGCCGCGCCCGCTCTCGAGCGTCAACGACCTCCTCGCCGACGCGACGGGCCCGATCGCCGGGATCCACGGGCTCGCGGAGAGGCTCCTCGACTTCGATCGCGACGGCTACCTCTCGATCCTCGGCCAGGGCGACTGCGCCCCGCGCGACCGAACGCGCCACCCGGCCGCGCGGGACGTGCCGAACGACGGGATCGACCAGAACTGCTCCGGCGAGGATCGCCGGAACGCGATCCACATGAGCCGCGCGCGCCACGACTACCCGGCGACGCCGAGGCCCGCGGCGATGCCGATCGTGCTCGTCACCGTCGACTCCGTGAGCGCGCCGGATCTCGATCTCTACGGCGCGAAGCGGCGCACCATGCCCGCGCTGGCGCGGTGGGCCGAGTCGGCCGTCGTCTTCGAGCGCGCGTTCGCGGTCGGCCCCTCCACGCGCCTCGCGGTCCCGTCCATCGTGACGGGGAGGTACATGTCCTCCATGCGCCACAAGCCGAAGCCGCAGACGCACGGCGCTTGGGCGAAGGGCAACACGACGATCGCGGAGATCCTGTCCCGGCACGGCTACGCGACGATCGCCGTGGTCGGGGACTCGTACTTCTCGAAGACGCTGCGGTGGGTGTACCAGGGCTTCGGCAAGCAGCTGCTCGACTGGAAGGGACCGGACGGGCTCACGGCGCCGGCCGTCACCGACGCGGCGCTCGGTGCGCTGCGCGAGGCCGGCGGCGCGGACCGGGTGTTCCTCTGGGCGCACTACGCCGACGCGCACCTCTCGGGCTCGGGCTACGCGCCGCCCCCGGACATGACGCCCTTCCCCGGCGGCGAGCCGAAGGACGAGCACGACACGAAGCTGCTCTACATCGACGGTCAGATCGATCGCCTGTTCGCCGGGATCGCCGAGATCTACGGCGACCGCCCCAGGCTGGTCATCGTCTCCGCCGATCACGGCGAGGCGTTCGACGAGTCCCACGTGAAGAAGGCAAAGGCGCGCCACGCGTGGGATCTCTCCACGGCGGTCACGCACATCCCGCTCGTCGTCTCGAGCCCGTACGGCGGGCCGCGGCGCACCACCCGGCTCGCGAGCAACATCGACATCGTCCCGACCATCCTGAACGCCGTGGGGATCACCGCGAAGGGGATCGAGGGGGACAGCCTCGTTCCGACCCTATTGACAGGCGCGGATCCCGGGCGCCCTATCCTGCAGCAGATGTTCTACCCGGAGTACATCGCGCGCGGAAAGCCGCCGCTGTCGCGGGTCGCGGTCCGCGTCGGCACGCACGTCCTCTACCGGCACCACGCCGGCTTCCACCTCTTCGACTACGTCCGCGATCCCGGAGAGGGGCGCAACCTCTCCGCGAGCGATCCGTCGCGCGTCGAGGATCTCGCGGACACCATGCAGGCGATGCTCGCCGGGTCCCCGTGGGCGGACCCGCAGCCCAGGTAAAAGGAACAATGGAGAACGAGAACAAGGATGGCGGATCCCGCGGCAACTTCATCAAGGAGATCGTCGACGAGGACCTGCGGACGCAGAAGTGGAAGGGCCGCGTGGCGACGCGCTTCCCGCCCGAGCCGAACGGCTACCTGCACATCGGCCACGCGAAGTCGATCTGCCTGAACTTCGGCCTCGCGCTCGAGTACGGCGGCACGTGCAACCTGCGCTACGACGACACGAACCCCGAGACGGAGGACGTCGAGTACGTGGACTCCATCGAGGACGACGTCCGCTGGCTCGGCTTCTCCTGGAACGATCGGCCGTACTTCGCCTCGGACTACTTCCCGCGGATGTACGACTTCGCGGAGAAGCTCATCCTCAAGGGCAAGGCGTACGTCGACAGCCTGAGCCCGGAGGAGATCCGGGAGTACCGCGGCGACTTCAACACGCCGGGGCGCCCGAGCCCGTACCGGGAGCGCACGGTCGAGGAGAACCTCGATCTCTTCCGCCGGATGCGGGCCGGCGAGTTCGCCGACGGCACGCTCGTGCTGCGCGCCAAGATCGACATGCAGTCGCCGAACATGAACATGCGGGATCCTCCGATCTACAGGATCCGCCACGTGCGCCACCACAGGACCGAGGACGCCTGGTGCGTCTACCCGATGTACGACTACGCGCACCCGATCGAGGACTCGCTCGAGGAGATCACGCACTCGATCTGCACGCTCGAGTTCGAGAACCACAGGCCGCTCTACGACTGGGTGCTCCGGGAGCTCGAGATCTTCCCGTCGCGGCAGATCGAGTTCGCGCGGCTCGCGCTCTCGTACACGGTGATGAGCAAGCGCAAGCTGCTCAAGCTGGTCAAGGAGGGCCACGTCGCGGGCTGGGACGATCCCCGCATGCCGACGATCTGCGGCCTGCGGCGGCGGGGCTTCACGGCGAGCGCGATCCGCGCCTTCTGCGAGCGGATCGGGGTCGCCAAGCGCGACGGCGTGGTCGACGTGGCGCTGCTCGAGCACACGGTCCGCGAGGATCTGAACGACTCGGCGCCCCGCGTCATGGCCGTGCTCGATCCGCTCAAGGTCGTCATCGAGAACTACCCCGAGGGTCAGGTCGACTGGCTCGA
>JALNZK010000136.1:13538-14825 GCA_023229365.1 Pseudomonadota bacterium
GCGCCGCGCCGTTCCACCCCGAGAAGTCCGACATGGGCTCGCGCAAGGTGCCGTTCTCCCGCGAGCTCTGGATCGAGCGCGACGACTTCCGCGAGGATCCGCCGAGGAAGTGGCACCGCCTCGCGCCGGGCCGCGAGATCCGGCTGCGCTACGCGTGCCTCCTCACGTGCAGGGAGGCTATCAAGAACGCCGCGGGCGAGGTCGTCGAGCTGCGCTGCACCTGGGATCCGGAGTCGCGCGGCGGCACGTCGCCGGACGGCCGCAAGGTGCTCGGCACCTCCCACTGGGTGAGCGCGGCGCACGCCGTGCAGGCGAAGGTGCGGCTCTACGATCGCCTCTTCCTCGTCGAGGATCCGCTCGATCTCCCGGAGGGGCGCGACTTCGTCGAGAACATGAACCCCCGCTCGCTCGAGACCATCGAGCGCTGCTTCGTCGAGCCCAGCCTCGCGGACGCGGCGCCCGAGTCCAGGTGGCAGTTCGAGCGGCTCGGCTACTTCTGCGCGGACCGCTACGAGACGAAGCCGGGCGAGCCGGTGTTCAACCGCACGGTCACGCTCAAGGACAGCTGGGCGCGCATCGAGAAGAACCAGGGACCAGAATCGGAGTCGAAGTCGAAGTCGAAGATCGCGCCGAAGCCGGAGGCGAAGGCGGACACGTCCAGCGAAATCACCATCGACGAGTTCGCGAAGCTCGACCTGCGCGTCGCGCTGGTGCGCAAGGCCGAGACCGTGGAGGGCGCGGACAAGCTGCTCCGCCTCGAGGTCGACCTCGGCGAGGGGAGGCTCCGCCAGATCTTCGCCGGTATCCGCGCGGCGTACCCGGAACCCGCGGCGCTCGTCGGCAGGAAGGTGATCGTCGTCGCCAACCTGAAGCCCCGGAAGATGCGCTTCGGCGTCTCGGAGGGGATGATCCTGGCCGGTTGCGGACCCGACGACTGCCGCCTCGGCCTCGCGGGGTTCGACGGCGAGCTCGAGCCGGGCGACAAGGTGAGCTGAGCGCAACCCCTGCCGAATGACCCTTCCAAATGACTCCGAGCGCTTTTCGCGCGCGGTCTTCGGATCGCCCCTTCTTTTTGTCACTCCTCCCGTCGAGCGACTGCGCGGAGCCCATGCGTGCTCAGTTAAGCCGCAACCATCGGATATCGCTTGAGAAAGTTTGTTGATAGCACGTAGGCGCCATAAGCGCACTTTCGTTCCGGCAAGTTAACATAAGATATCTTCCGCGACAAAGTTCGACCCCTCGCGAACTATATCACAGCTCGGAGAAGCGTCTTCGGCGCCGCCGTCC
>JALNZK010000137.1 GCA_023229365.1 Pseudomonadota bacterium
GCAGATGTACACGGCGTTCATCGACGTGATCGGCGACAGCGTGACGGTGCTCGACACGCGCGAGATCTTCTTCCTCATCCCGCCCTCGACCCCGATCGAATAGGGCGTACTATCCGTGCGAGTGAGCCGCGGAGCTTCGGGGCGTTCCGCCGCTCGAGAGCGGAGCACCCGGTTTCGCGATCACAACGAGACCGTCGCCACGTGGCCGAGCTCGCCGTAGGCGAGGAGGCGCTTGTCCCGCGTGCCGAGCGCGAGACCGTGGACCCGCGCCGTGGCGACGAGGATGCGATCCGCGGGATCCTCGTGCAGCTCGCCGGGCAGGAGGACCGCCTCGATGCCGACCTCCCCCGAGACCAGGATCTCGTCGATCCCCGGCGCCGCGAGCACCTCCGCGCGCCACGCGGGTAAAGGCCGCCGGATCGAGATGCGCCCCTTCCCGGCGAGCATCGCGACCTCCCAGAACGAGATGGCGGAGACCGCGAGGCCGGGCCCCCTGGCCGCGTTGTTGATTCGAACGCGCGCGCGCGGCGGCAGATCGGCGAGCCCCTCGGCGAGCCAGATGAGGATGTGCGTGTCGAGCAGCAACCTCACTCGGCAGCCTCCCACGCAGCGTCGAGCGGCTCGACGATGTCCCCGCGCACGGTGATGCTCCCCTTGGCGAACCCGAAGAGGTCCGCCTCGGCGTCCCCGTCGACCGGCACGATGCGCGCGACCTTCCGCCCGCGCTTCGTCAGATCGATAGGCGCCCGCGTGCGCATCACGCGGTTCACGATCTCGGAGCAGCGCGCCTTGAGCTCGCTGGTCGTGACTGTTGTTGCCTTCATGTGTTTGCCTATGGTCCTTTCAAAATGACCTATATCCATTTTGACAGCGGACGGAGTGGGGCGCAAGCGCCGGGTGCCGTGCTTGATAGGTTGCGACGCCGGATTCAAAGCTTCCCTCTTGCCCGCGCGGTGATGCTCGTCATAATTGCCGCATGTCATTTAGCGACGAACCGCTCCTGATCTTCGACGGCGCCTACGGATCGGCGCTCTCCGGCATGGATCTGCCCGAGGCCGCGTGGGACGGCTGCGCCGGCTGCACCGAGGTGCTCAACCTGACCTCGCCCGACGCCGTGCGCGGCCTGCACGCGGCGTACCTCGACGCGGGCGCGATGGCGCTCGAGACGAACACCTTCGGCGGGAGCCGGATCGTGCTCGGCGAGTACGGGCTCGGCGATCGCGTGGCCGACATCAACGCGGCGGCGGTGCGGATCGCGCGGGCGGCGATCTCCGGCAGGGCAGGGCGCTACGTCGTCGGATCGGTCGGACCCACGACCAAGCTGCCGTCGCTCGGCCACGTGAGCCGCGACGAGATGTACGCGGCGATGCGCGAGCAGGTAGACGCGCTCGTCGGCGCGGGCGTCGACGCGGTGCTCGTCGAGACCTGCCAGGACATGTGGCAGGCGAAGATCGCGGTGGTGGCCGCCTTCGACGTCCTCGCCGCGCGGGGCGCGGACGTCCCGGTCATGCTCTCGGTGACGCTCGAGGCCGCGGGCTCCATGCTCGTCGGCAGCTCGATCGACGCCGTGGTCGCGACCTTCGCGCCGTTCCCGCTCTTCTCGCTCGGCCTGAACTGCGCGCTCGGCCCGGCGCAGATGGCGCCCCACGTGGCGCGGCTCTCTGCGACCTGGCCCGGCCGGGTGTCGGTCATGCCGAACGCCGGGCTTCCCGAGGTGCGCGCCGGAAGGACCTTCTACCCGCTCGCGCCGGACGAGCTCGCCCGGCACCACGCCCGCTTCGTCTCCGAGCTCGGAGCATCGATCGTCGGCGGCTGCTGCGGCACCGGGCCGGAACACGTCCGCGCCGTGGCCGGGGCGGTCCGCGGCCTCGTTCCCGCGCCGCGAGACGTGCGGCGCGCGCCGTCGCTCTCGAGCCTCTACGCGGCGGTGGAGATCGCCCAGGAGCCGAAGCCGCTCGTGATAGGCGAGCGGATGAACGCCCACGGGTCGCGGAAGTTCAAGAAGCTCCTGCTCGACGGGGCGTTCGACGAGGCGGCCCGGCTCGGCCCGGAGCAGGAGCGGCGCGGGGCGCACGCCCTGGATCTCTGCGTGGCGTTCGCCGGGCGGGACGAGCGGGCCGACGCGCTGGCGATGATCGTCCGGCTGAACGGGACGGCGCGCGCGCCGATCGTCGTCGACTCCACGCGCCCGGAGGTGGTCGAGGCGGCGCTCGAGGCGATCCCCGGGCGGTGCCTCGTCAACTCGATCAACCTCGAGGACGGCGGCGCGACGGCGGGCCGGGTGCTCGCGGCGGCGAGGCGGCACGGCGCGGCGGTGATCGCGCTCACGATCGACCGCGAGGGGATGGCGATGACCGCGGCGCGGAAGGTCGCGGTGGCGAGGGAGCTCGTCGCGCTCGCGGGGAGGCACGGGCTCGCGGCGTCGGACCTGTTCATCGACGCGCTGACGTTCACGCTCGGCTCCGGCGACGCGACGCTCGAGCGGGCGGCCGTCGAGACGCTCGAGGCGATCCGCCGCATCAAGGCCGAGATCCCGGGCGTGCACACGAGCCTCGGCGTGAGCAACTGCTCCTTCGGGCTCCCGGCGCAGGCGCGGCCGTTCCTCAACTCGATCTTCCTGCACGAGGCGATCAAGGCGGGCCTCGACGCCGCGATCGTCGACGCGGGCAGCATCGTGACGGTCGCGCGCATCGACTCCGCGGATCGGCGCGTCTGCGAGGATCTGATCCTCGACAGGCGCGGGACGGACGCGGCGTCGCCGCTCACGGCGCTCCTCGACCGGTTCGGGGCGCGGGCCGCGGGCGCGGGCGAGAGGGGCGAAGGCGCGCGGCGGGAGCGGCCCGAGGACGCGCTCACCTCGAAGGTGCTGGACGGCGACAAGGCCGATCTCCCGGACCTGCTCGACGGGCTCCGCGTCCGCCACGATCCCATCGATATCATCAACAAGGTGCTCGTGCCCGCCATGCGGAAGGTGGGCGAGCTGTTCGGCCGCGGCGAGATGCTGCTCCCGTTCGTGCTCAAGTCGGCGGAGGTCGTGAAGGAGAGCGTGCGGTACCTCGAGCCGTTCATGGAGCGCGCCGCGGGCGCGGCGAAGGTGCGCGTGCTGCTCGCCACGGTGCAGGGCGACGTGCACGACATCGGCAAGAACCTCGTCGACATCATCCTGACGAACAACGGGTACGACGTCGTGAACCTGGGCATCAACGTCCCGGCCGAGGTGATCATCGAGCGCGCGCGCGAGCACCGGGTGGACGCGATCGGTCTCTCGGGGCTGCTCGTCAAGTCTGCGCTCGAGATGTCGCAGAGCCTCGCGCGGTACGGGGAGGCGGGGCTCGGCGTGCCGATCCTGCTCGGCGGGGCGGCGCTCTCGGCGCGGTTCGTCGCGGACGAGTGCGTCCCGCGCTACGATCGGCCGGTGGTGTTCTGCGCCGACGCGTTCGCCGGTCTCACGGCCATGCAGGAGCTCGAGCGGGGCACGCTCGTCTCTACCTCGGTCGCCCCGCCCGCGGCGAGGTCGCGAGCCCGGGAGGGCAGGGCGGAGCCGGCCCCGGCGCGGGCGGCGCTCGACCGCTCGAACCCCGTCCCGACGCCGCCGTTCCTCGGGCCGCGGCACGTCGAGGAGATCGATCCCGCGCTCCTCTTCCCGCTCATCAACCGCGAGATCCTCTACCGCGGGCGGTGGGGGTTCAGGCGGGGCAAGCTCGCGGAAGCGGAGCACCGGGCGCTCATCGCCGAGCGGGCGGATCCCCTGTTCGCCGAGCTCGAGGCGCGGCTCCTCCTTGAGGGGCTCGTCGAGCCGAAGGTGGCGTACGGCTGGTTCCCGTGCCGCGCCGAGGGCGATCGCCTCGTCGTCGTCCACGGCGGCGCCGAGTTGGCGCTCGACTTCCCGCGCCAGTCGTTCGCGCCACACCTGTGCATCGCGGACTACTTCAAGACCGCGGCGGAGGGGGGCGATGTCGTCGGCGTCTTCGTCGGCACGATCGGCGATCGCGCGCTCGCGGAGGCGCGACGGCTGTACGGCGCGGACGCGTACCACGACTACCTCATGGTGCACGGTCTCGCCGTGGAGCTCGCGGACGCCCTCGCGGAGCTCTGGCACGAGCGGATGCGCGCCGAGGTCGGCGGTCGCGGACAAAGGTACGGCATCGGCTACCCGGCGTGCCCGGATCTCGCGATGCAGCGCACGGTGTTCACCCTCGTCGAGCCGGGGCGGATCGGCGTCGCCCTCACCGACGCGCTCGAGATGGTGCCGGAGACGACCACCTCCGCGATCGTCGTCCACCACCCGGCAGCGGACTACTTCTCGATCTGAGCGGCGGCGCCCGCTTTTGTGCTAATATGCATACGCGCGGATTGTGCGGATCATCTTGCCGGAGGGGTGTTGTCATGAAGACGAGCTGGTGCCTCACGCTGTTCGCGCTGCTCGCCGCGGCCGCCTGCGAGGGTGCGGGCGGCTCAGGGCGGAGCAGCGGGGACGCCGACACGGATACCGACGCGGACACCGATACGGACGCCGACACGGACACGGATACGGATTCGGATTCGGACGCGGACACCGATCCCACCGGCGCAGGGTGCTCGAGCATCGACTTCCTGTTCATCATCGACAACTCCGGGAGCATGTCGGAGGAGCAGGCGAACCTCGCCGCGAACTTCCCGTCGTTCATCGACGTGATCGAGGAGTACGAGACGCCCTCCGGTGACCCGGTGACCTACCGCGTCGGCGTCACGACCACCGCGGTGACACGGAGCTTCTTCCAGAAGGTGCTCTGGATGCCGCCGATCCCCACCAGCACGACCGGCGTGGACGGCGCGCTGCAGGGGCAGGCGGCGTGCTCCCTCGGCGAGCACCCGTGGCTCGACGGCCCGACGCCGGAGGCGGGCGACACGTTCGCCTGCATGGCCGCAGTCGGCGACACGGGGTCCGGCAACGAGATGCCGCTCGCCGCGCTCGAGCTCGGGCTCGGCGATCAGATGGCGCTCGGCGGGCCGAACGAGGGGTTCTATCCGTCAGAGGAGGACGCGCTGCTCGTCATCGTGATCATCACCGACGAGGACGAGTGCTCCATCGACGAGGGCGGCACGATGGTCACCACGATCGAGGGCGGCACGGACTGCGATCAGGAGCAGAGCGCCGGACTGTACGATCTCCTGGAGGGCGCCGCGTTCATCGACGCGCTCACGGGCGGCATCGGCAGGTACGTCGTCGTGGGGATCGCGGGCCCCGGCCCGGACAGCTGCTCGTCGGCCTTCGGCGACGCGGTCTACGCGGCGCGGCTCAAGGAGTTCGTCGAGATGTTCGGCGAGTACGGCGTGTTCGGGAACATCTGCGACGGCGATCTGTCCACCGGCCTGTCCGCGGCGCTCGAGGTGATCGAGGTGACGTGCGACGAGTTCCCGCCCATCGAGTAGCCCGGTTTCGCGCTTCGCTGTTGCACGCCTGAAAGATCGGTTCCTTCTCGACGGTAGAATCACAATCATACGGAGCGTCGCGTCAGCCACCCTTGCGAGTTTAGATCAATGATGACGAGGGGATGAAGAGCCGACCGGGTCCGGGTCCGTTCTTTGGCACGCGGGTTGCTTCATTGGGCGCCGTCAAACGGTGAATTCGGCCGTGCAACCACGGCTTAGAGTTCGCCGTTTTTTTTTGTCTCGCACCCGTCAGTGGGCCCCGGCTCCTGGGACGCCTCCACGGCTGCGGCTGCCGCCGCACGCTCCGCCTCGAGCTGCGCGGCCCGCTCGGCGCGGTGACAGGCGTCGCACAGGGGGCGCTCCTTCTCCTCGGGCAGGAACGGGACCATCGCCTTCTGGCCGCACGCGGCGCAGGTGATGGAGAACGTCGGCCGCTCGTCGCGCCAGCGATCGCGGTACTCGGCGAACCCGGGGGCGCGGTACTCCTGCTCGGGCTTGATCTCCACGTACTCCTTGAAACCCGGGGCGCGGTACTCGTCCTCCGGATCGACCGTGTCGATTCCGGCGAACGCCGGCGACCTGTAGTCGGCCTCTCCCTTCAGCTTCTTCCCGTCGAAGGACGCGGGCGATCGGTAGTCGCGGTTCTCGATGCGGGGGCCGGACCTCGGCCCGCGCCCCGGCGCGCCCTGGTGTTCCGGAGCGCTCGCGCGGAAGGCCGGGGACCTGTACTCGCCGCGTTGCTGCCGACCCTTGTGGGATCGCTTCTGCTTCGATGACTTGCGGCACGCGGCGCACCGCCTGGGCTCGGATGCGAGCCCGCGCTGCGCGAAGAACTCCTGCTCGCCGGCCGAGAAGACGAACTCGACGCCGCACTGAACGCAGACCAGTTTCCTGTCCTCGAAGCCCATACGGGCGGCGAAACTAGCCCGTCCGCCGCGCACTTGTCAAGTGCGGGCGAGTGCGGCAACATGCCTCAGCATGTTCCGGCTCCTCAAGTTTCTGATAGTCCTCGCGTGCCTCGCGGCGCTCGCCTACTTCGCGTTCTTCGTGCCGCTCGGCGACAGGACCCTCTACCAGCACATCGTCGGCATCTCGAAGACGGACGAGGCCCAGGAGCTGAAGGACGAGCTGGCCAAGAAGGCGCAGGGGGTGAAGGAGGACGTCGCCTCGAAGCTGCCGGCAATGGGCGCGCCCTCCGGCCCGGCCGACGGCGGCGCCCCGATGTCCGAGCTGAGCGAGAAGGATCGCCGCGCGCTCCGCGAGCTCCTCAGGCGGGCGGAAGCCGCCCCGAAGAAGTGACGCCTTGATCGAACGCACCGCGACATGGGAGAGGCCGGGCGTGTCGCCCCTCGGGGTCGCGCTCGTCGGCTACGGCAGGTGGGGATCGAACGTCGCGCGCGATCTCGCCTTGACCGAAGGCGCAGCGCTGACGCACGTCGTCGACGTGAGCGCGCAGGCGCTCGCCTGTGCCGCGCGGGCGCACCCCGCGGCCGCGGTGTCCGAGAGGCTCCCGGACGTCCTCGGCGTCGTGGACGCGGTCGCGATCTGCACGCCTCCGGAGACGCACGCCGGGCTCGCGCGGGAGGCGCTCGGGGCGGGCAAGCACGTCTTCGTCGAGAAGCCTTTCGCCATGGACGCCGAAGAAGCGGAAGCGCTCGAGGCGCTGTCGTCTTCTGTGCAGCGCGTGATCATGGTCGGGCACCAGATGCTGTACCACACCGCGTTCGAAGATCTTCGCCGGGTCGTGGCCTCGGGCGAGCTCGGGGCGCTTCGCGCCGTGCACACCGTCCGTGCGGGGATGGTCGACGCGACGCGCGATCCGGGCGCCCTGTGGGCGTACGGCCCTCACGACGTCGCCATGATCCTCGCGCTCGCCGGCGGGAAGCCGCGCGCGATCCGCGCCGCCGAGACCGCGACGGAGGAGATCGCGCTCGCGTTGGAGTTCGAAGGAGGGCTCGTCTCCGAGAGCCTCCTCGCGGGCCGCTCGCCGTCGCGATCACGGCGCCTGACGGCGATCTGCGAGCGCGGAGAGCTGGTCTTCGACGACTCGGCGCCGCCCGAGCCCGCGGCGGGCACGGCGGATCGGCTTCCCTTGGCGCGGGAGCTCGCCGACTTCGTGGCCTGCGCCCTGCGGGGCGGTCGCCCGCGCACGCACGGCGGGCACGCGGCGGCTGTGACGCGCGTCCTCGCCGACGCCGGGCGGATGCTGGCGCGGGAGCGGTCGGCTACTTCTTCTTTTCGATGGTCTCGAGCTCTTTCATGAGCTCCGGGAAGAAGACGAGGTGCTTGTTGAACAGCACCTTGAGCAGCGCCGCCATGTAGGACTCCCAGTGCGACGCGGGCAGGAAGTCCTCCACCGGATCTCCCGACGCAGCCGCCTTGAGCCCGGCCAGCAGATCGTCCTGAGTGAGCGCCGTGGAGCTCGCCTTGCCCTTCTTCTTGTTCGGGCCGAACGAGATCGTCGTCCCGTCGAGCAGGGTGAGGGAGAACCCGCGCTTCGGCTTGGCGCCGCCGACCCCGTAGAGCATCTTCTCCGCCTCGCGCTGCGCCGAGGTCTTGTCCGTGTAGACCTTCTCGTCCCCGTCCGGCGCCGCCGCCGCGGCGGGCGCCACTTCTTCGGGCGCGGGCGGCGCTCCCGCCTCCGCCTTCGGCTCCGGCGAGGCTACGGCTTCGGACACGGGCTCCTCCTCGGGCGCTGCGGGCTCCTCCTCGGGCGCTGCGGGCTCCTCGGCGGGCGGCGCTGACGACGGCTCTTCCTCGGCGGGCGCGAGGGGCTCCTCCGGGGCCTTCGGCGGGGCCGGCGGAGCGTGCACGGCTTCCGCCGCCGCCGCGGGGATCTCGGGCGCCTTGACCGGGTGCGTCGCGCGTGCGGGAGGGGGAGGGGGAGAGGCCGGGTGCGGCGGTGGTGCGGACGCCTCCTTCCGTTCGGGCGACCCGCTCGCTGCGAGCGCCACCGGGTGCCCGGGCGCTTCATCCTCGGGGCTCTCCTCGTCCTCGCCGTAGTAGTAGGCGCGGATCGCGGCGGCGATGTCGGACGGTCCGGCGATCATCGGCTTGACCGGCATGCCCGCGTTCGCCGCGACGAACCGGAGCGCGTCTTCGTCCATCGGATCGTTCATCGCGACGTAGAGCGCGCGCTCTCCGGTCTTCGACGTGCGGACGTAGATCGGCATGAGGAAGAACTCTTCGGCGACGTTCGCGGGCACGAGCTCGAGCACCTCGTCCGGGATGTCGATTCGCCACAGGCTGACCCACGGGATCGACAGCTTGAGGCTGAGCCCCTGGACGAGCTGCGATTCGCTGACGAACCCCTCCTGGAGCAGGATCGTCCCGAGGCGCAGCTGCTGCTTCTGTTGGATGGCGAGCGCCCGGTCGAGCGCTTCTTGCGTGAGCACACCCGCTTCGACGAGTGTCTCGCCCAGCCGACGTCGCGCCTCAGTCATGCGCACCTCTCGGGTTCGTGGAGAGTCGATTCGTTCCCCAGTGTAACCGAGGCGTTTCGGCCGTGGCAAGGAATGGAAGATCGAGCGCTCAATCGGACACGGCGATCAGCGCGTCGAGCGCGAGGGCCGGGCCGTCCTCCGGGGCGACGAGCGGGTGGATCTCGGCGAGATCGATGCGATCGCCCAGATCCCCCACGAGGCGCGAAAGGCGAGACGTTGCCTCGGCGAGCGCGTCGAGCTGCGCCGGCTGCGCCGCGAGCCCGGCGCCCGCGAGCGCCCTGCGGCACTCAACGATGGTCGCGGGCGCCGCGAGGGCGAAGCCTGCGGGCTCGGTCGGCCGATCGCCCGCGCCGCCCGCCACGAGGAGGCCGAGCACGGGGTGCCGCTCCCGTGCGATCCAGATCCTGGCGCCGCCGCCGATCTCCGGGCAGACGAGGACGCCGAGCGGCGCCGGCGGGCCGAGCGCCTTGCCGCGCCGCACGAGCTCGTGGTGCGCGCGCCGGACGTGCGCCGCGCCGCTCACGCCGAGGCGGACGGCGCCAGAGAGCGCCTTGTTCGGCGTGCCGGGGCGGACGAGCTTGAGCACCGCGGGAGTGCCGAGCTCGGCCGCGTATCGTGTGGACTCCGTCGGCGAGGCGCAGAGCCGTTCCTTCGGGAGCGCGATGCCGTAGGCTTCCACGAGCCGTTTCGAGGCGACCTCGGAGAGGGTCCGCGCCGGCGGCCTGACGATGAGGTCGACGACGTCCCGATCGACGGGCGGGGAGGGCTCGGCGCCGCTCTTGCGTGCGCCGCTCGCGAGCAGGCCGAGCGCGCGCAATGACGACTCGGGATCCGGGAGCGCGAGGCGCGAACCGGATGCGCAAAGGGACACCTCGCCGCTCGCCGCGATCTCCAGTGTCGGCGCGGCGGACTTGTCTCGTGCCGCCGAGAGCACGCCGAGCCGGGCGGCCAATGCGCCGAGCCGGGCCGCGACGGCGCTCCTGGAAGGGGCGGTGCGCACCGAGGTTGTTGCGCTCGGGCCGAGAAAGGCGTGCAGGCGGATCGCCTCGATCATCGTCCCGATGTCGGGGCAGCACAGGCCGCCGCGCTGCGACCAGATCTGCCCGAACAGCCAGCCGTCCCGATCCGCGGTCGACGGGCCCTGCGGTTCGGCGAGGCAGAGGGCGAGGCCGCCCGACGCGCCGCACGCCGCGATCGCGTCGAGGGAGGCGCGCGGGGATCTCGAGTCGAGCACGGCGATCACCGCGCGATCACCCGCGTCGCGGATCTTCCGGGTCAGCGCCGCGGCCTGCGATTCGCCTTGGACGAACGCGGCGGCCCCGATGCCGGCCCTCGAAAAGGCGCGGCGCGCGAACGCGGCGGTCGGCTTGTCCGGCGCGACGGCGAAGACGATCGGGGAGTCGGAGAGCATGGCCGAGGATATCTCAGTAAACCGTGACTGTGTCCACGTACCAGTACATGAAGTTGTACGTGTCGTCGCCCGAGGCGCGGAACCGCAGATTCACCGTCGACGTGCGGCAGGAGGGCGGGATCGCGATGCCACCGAACGACGTCCAGTCGAACGACATATCGGTATCATAGTCGCCGTCATAATGAGAACTGAGGGTGACCCAACCCGAGCCGCCGTTGCACTCCGCGTGGAGCTCTTCGGACTGCCACGCCTCGCTGCCCCACATGTCATCGTAGAGCTTTGCATAGTAGCCGAGCCAGGCCGAAGAGCAGCCTCCCAGGCTGAACTGGGGAGACGTCAGCGTGATCGTGTAGTTGGTCGCGGCCGGGAGGTAGTAGAAGTCCACGTACCCGTTCGAATCCCAGACCCAGTTGGAGGCGCCGGGAACCCAGCTCTGGATGCTCGAGGTGAAGCTCCAGGCGCTCGGGAACGTGCAGGTGAGCGTGCAGACGCCCGACACGCACTGCTTGTCGGTGTCGCACGTGAGGCCTTCGTTGCGCGGCGTCGCCGTGCAGGCGGAGTCGCCGTCGCACGAGTAGTCCATGCAGAGCACGTCGAGCGCATCGCAGTTCACTGTCGAGCCGCCCGTGCAGGAGCCGCCGCCGTTGCAGGTCTCGCCGTACGTGCAGAGGTTCCCATCGCTGCAGGAGCCCGCGCCGTACGACACGGCGCAGCTCGAGTCGCCGTCGCAGAAGTAGTCCGCGCATTGCGTGTCGGACGCGTCGCAGTCGACGGTGGAGCCTGTGCAGGAACCGGCGCCGTCGCAGGTCGTGTCGTAGGTGCACGGGAGACCGTCGTCGCAGCCGATCCCGTTCGGAGTGCTCTCGGCGCAGCTCGAGGTCCCGTCGCAGCTGCGCACCACGCAGCCGTCCGCCGAGCTCGTGCAGGTGAGGTCCGTGCCGTCGCAGACGTCGCTGCCGTTGCACGCGTCGTCGTACGTGCAGCTGTCGCCGTCGTCGCACAAGGTCCCGGTCCGCCACTGCCAGCTGCCGCCCTCGTTCGTGCAGCGGAATACGGTCCCGCCGCACGTCACCCGCTGGCACGCCGTGTGCGTCGTCCCGTCGCACACCGAGGGCGAGCCCGCGCCGCACGTGCCGCTCGCCCCGTTGTCTGCGCAGCCTGTGCACGCCGCGCCGGTGTAGAGGGTGTTCGGATCCGTGCACGTTTCCGGACAGCTCCCGGGCGCGGTGGAGCACCCGCCCGCGTCGCTGCACGCCGCGGTGCAGCACTCGTTCGTCGGGCCCACCTCGCAGGTCGTGGGCGTCACGCCGCACGAGCACGCAACGCACTCCCCGTCGCCGTCGCAGTAGCTCGTGCACGTCCCGGTCGCGTAGTCGTTCCAGATCATTCCGGCGCAGGAGTCCGCCGGGCAGGACGGAGTTCCGCAGAGCGTCGTGTCCGGTGCCGGGGTCTCGTCGCACGAGGAGTCGCCGTCGCACTCGCTGCTCAAGCACGTCGTGTCGGCGCAGGTCACCGTCGACCCCGCGCACGCACCCGCGCCGTCGCAGGTCGTGCCGTACGTGCACAGGTCCCCGTCGTCGCACGCCGTGCCGTCCGGGTAGGTCACGGCGCACGTGTCGTCGCCGTCGCACTCCCGCTCCACGCAGAGAGAGTCCGTGCAGGTGACGGTCGAGCCGCCGATGCACGAGCCGGATCCATTGCACGTCGTGTCGTACGTGCACGGGAGGCTGTCGTCGCAACTCGTCCCGCTCAGGTTCGTCACGGTGCAACTCGGCGTCCCGTTGCACTCCCGGTCCACGCAGAGCGTGTCCGTGCAGGTGACGGTGGAACCGCCGGCACACGAGCCGGCGCCGTTGCACGTCGTGCCGTAGGTGCACGGGAGGCCGTCGTTGCAGCTCGTCCCGCTCAGGTTCGTCACGGTGCAGCTCGAGGTCCCGTTGCAGCTGCGGACCACGCAGCCATCCGCCGAGCTCGTGCACGTGATGTCCGTGCCGTCACAGACGTCGCTGCCGTTGCAGGAATCACCGTACGAGCACGGGTTCGCGTCGTTGCACAGCGTCCCGGTTCGCCACCGCCAGACCCCCTCGAAGTTCGTGCAGCGGTACACCGTGCTGCCGCACGTGACCCGCTGGCAGACCGTGTGCGTGGTCGCGTTGCAGACCGCCGACGCGCCGCTGCACGTGCCGTTCGCGTTGTTCGTCCCGCAGCCCGCGCACGTCCTGCCGTAGTACAGGGTGTTCGGATCCGTGCACACGTCCGCGCAGCTCCCGTTCGAGGTCGCGCACCCGCCCACCGCGTCGCACGTCGCCGTGCAGCACTCGTTCGTGGGGCCGGCCGCGCAGGTCGTCGCGGTCGCCGTGCAGGCACACTCGTCGCACGCCCCGGCGCCGTCGCAGGTGCTCGTGCAGGAGGGCGGGTAGTCGTTCCAGACTCCCACGCCGCAGTTGTCCGCCGGGCAGGTCGTCGTGCCGCACTCGGTCGTGTCGTCGAACGGCGTCTCGATGCACGCCTCTGTCCCGTCGCACGCGCTCGTGAGGCACGGCGTGCTCGTGCAGGTCAGATCCGTCCCCTCGCAGCCAGCGCCGCCGCACGTGTCGTCATGCGTGCACGAGTCCAGATCGTCGCATTGCGGCGCGGTGCGCCACTCCCAGGTCGCCCCGACGTTCGTGCAGTAGTAGGTCGTCGCCTCGCAGGTCACGTTCTCGCACGAAGTGTGGGTCGTCTCGTCGCACGTGAACGTCGTCTCGCCCCCGCACGTCCCGTTCGCCCCGTCGGCGCCGCACCCCGTGCACGCGCTTCCGACGACCTTCGTGTTGGGATCGGCGCACGAGGAGGTCCCGCCCGTGCACACCCCCGAGACCGTGTAGCACCCGGAAGGGGAGCACGCCGAAACGCAGCACTCGTTGGTGGCCCCCGCGGCGCACTCGAGCGGCGTCGGCGTGCAGGAGCAGATCTCGCACTGTCCGGTGTCGCTGCACTGGTTCGTGCAGGTGTCGTCGTAGTCCTGCCAGTCCCCGCCCGCGCAGCTGTCCGGCGCGCACGCCGTCGTGCCGCACTCCGCGTCCGGGGTCGGGGTCTCGATGCAGCCGCCGTCCCCGTCGCACTGCCTGTCCATGCACGCATCCGTCGTGCACGGTGTCGCCGGCGTCGTCGCGAGGCAGGTGCCGCCGAAGCACGAGTCGTCGTACGTGCACGCGTCCCCGTCGTCGCACCAGGACCCCGTCCGCCACGCCCACGTGCCGCCGTCGTTCGTGCAGTAGTACGTCACCCCGTCGCACGCCTGCTCCCCGCACTGCACGTGGCTCGCCTCGTCGCACTCGTACGGGGTCCCGCCGGTGCAGGATCCCTCCGCGTTCGCGAGGCCGCACCCGAGGCAGATCTGGCCGATCATCAGGGAGTCCGCCCCGCAGGTGTCCGGGCACCCCTCGACCTCGGTGTAGCAGCCGACGACGTCGTCGCACAGGCCGACGCAGCACTCGTCGTACGTCCCGGGATCGCAATCCGCCCCCGGCACCCCCACACACTCCCCGGCGCCGTCGCAGAGGTCGTCCCCGGTGCAGATCTCGGCGTCGTCGCACACGGTCTCGACACCCCAGAAGGCGCAGGCCGAGGCGCCGTCGCAGCTCCCGGTGAGGCCGCAAGTCGTCGACTCCTCCGCCGCGCAGTCCTCTTCCGGATCACCGCCCGCGGCATGCGGGGTGCAGATCCCCTCGCTTCCCGTGAGGTTGCACGCCTGGCACACGGCGTTGCACACCGTGTCGCAGCAGTACCCGTCCACGCAGGGGTCGCCGTCGCAGACGTCCTCGTCGGTGCACTCCACGGGATCCGTATCGGTGTCGGTGTCGGTGTCGGCGTCGGTATCGGTATCGGTATCGGTGTCGGTATCCGTGTCCGTATCAGTATCGGTATCCGTGTCCGTGTCGATATCCGTATCGGTGCTGGTGTCGGAATCGCCTCCCGTGTCCGTGTCGTCGCCG
>JALNZK010000138.1 GCA_023229365.1 Pseudomonadota bacterium
TTACGGAAAAACGTGCATCAAGACTCGTGACAAGATCGATCCGACGAGAAACGCGCATCGAAACCGCGCACGTTCATCCGGCCTGGAGAGATTTTTCCAACCAACCATCTAACCGTTCGGATATTTGCTGAATGAGTGTGAGCTGTATTGTTGGGCGGCGGACGCCAAGGTCGAGAAGTGCGTCGCGAAGGCGGCGGCGAAGATGAAGTCCGGGATGGACGGTGAGTGCGCAGCGTACTTCCTCATCGGCGCAGAGGCCGGCGCGAAGGCCGCCTACGACAAGGCCAAGGCCGGGAAGGAGGGGCGGCCCACGTGTTCGCCCCGGATCCGTCGGGCTAGGGCACGAAGGTGACGATCCCGTCGTACCGCAGGTCGCAAAGCCCCCGGTCGAGCGCGTCGCCGACGTCCTCGGTCGTGCCGACGACCCGGGCCGCGGTGGACAGGAGCGAGGCGCGGCGGACCGGCCGGTCGGAAGGGATGCGCTCCAGGAGCGCGCCCTCGAGGGGGGTCAGGGGCCGCACGCCGACGTCCCACCTATCGAACGGCGCGTGGACATAGACCGTCTCCGGTCGGGCGGGCACGCCCTCTCCCAGCTCGGCCAGCCGCAGGAGGTCGCGCAGGGCGAAAGGCAGCCCGATCTTCTTGCCGTAGGTCGAAACGACGAACCGGTGGTCGCCCGGCCCCGGATCGAGGTCGGCCGCCCGCCCCCCCCCGAGCAGCGCCAGCGTGCTCGCGAAGACCCGCTCCCGCTGCGGGGCGTCGAGGATGATGATCCTATAGAGATCGACCTTCAAGAGCTCGTCGAACGCCCTCATCTCCACGGGACCGGCGCCGCGATCCGCGAGGATGCCGCAGAAGATGCGCCGGACCTCGTCCTCGAGACCGGGGATCCGCGCCGTGTTGGTGGCCTTCCTTCCTTTGCGGTCCAGGAACTCCTTGGTCTCGGCCCCGATTCGGCCGTAGAGCTGCGCCGCGCCCTCGGTCGGACAGCGTCGCCGCAGGTGGTCAAGGCAGTACCGGAAGCGGTTGTAGTAGTAGAAACAGGCCAGCGCGACGTCGTCGAACCGCCGCAGATCCTCGAGCGAGAAGTTGCGGTGGAGCGCGACGTTCCGGTACTCGATGTCGCTCTTGAGGCCGAGCCGCTCAAGCTCCTCGCGCCCGTACCGGATCATCCCGTATCCGTCCGCGTCCTCCTCCAGGGGCGTGCCCTTGATGAGCGTGAGCGGGAAGAGCATCACGAAGGACGGGGCGAGGCTCACGCAGTCGTCGAACGAGCGCTCGAACGACGCCATGGAGTCAGGGGGCAGCCCGAAGATGAGGTCGGTGTAGAAGTTGATCCGGTGGGTCTCGAGCAGACCGCGGATGCCGTCGAAGAGGCTCGGGTTCAAGCCGCGCCGGATGCTCCGCAGCGTCTCCGGGTTCGTCGACTGCACCCCGACCCCGATCTGGCACTGCAGCCGGCCGAACAGCGCGGCCAGCTCCTCGTCCAGCTTCTGGAAGGAGCAGTAGAAGAACAGGGACGTGCGGACGTTGCGTTCGATGATGTGGCGGACGATCCGCTTCGCCCGGGCGGGGTCCAGGTCGAACACCGCGTCGGCCACGTGGATGCAATCGAACCCGCTCGACAGGAGCCACTCGAGCTCGCGCTCCACCCGCGCCGGGTCGAAGCCGCGCAGCGAGTTGTCGCGGTGGCTGAACCGGCAGTAGACGCAGCGGTACGGGCAGCCGCGACCGGTCTCGTACACCATGGCCAGCCCGCACTCCGGCGAACGCTTCACCGCGATGTCGAAAGGAAACGGCGACGGCACGTTCGAGAGGTCGGTCCGGGGTGCGGGGTCGTGGTCCGCGAGGCCGCCGAAGCGCGACGCGAGGGCGAACCCCTGGACGCCGCCGGCCGCCGCCGGCCAGCCGCAGAGCAGGCCGTGGACGATGGCCGGCAGCTTCTCCTCCGACTCGCCGAAGACGAGGCCGTCCACCTCCGGCGCTTTCGCGAAGAACGCGGAGGACTCGGACGCGTCCTTCATCGAGATCTCGGGACCGCCGAGCAGGACGATGCCCTCCGGCGAGGCGGCACGATAGGCGGCGGCCAGGGCGAGGACCTGGGTGACGTTCCAGCAGAAGGTGGAGAAGCCGAGGACGTCCGGCGCCTCCTCGGTGATCGCCGCCAGCATCTCGTCGACGGACTGGACGGTCGCGTTCAGGTAGAGGCACCGGGTGTCGCAGAGGTCGCGGGTCAGCCGGTGCTCCCGCAGCACGGCGGCGCAGTAGAGGATGCCGGGCATGACGTAGAAATGCCTGGGCTTCTGGAACGCGATGGCGCCCCACGCGTCCTGCTCCCCGCCCACGTAGACGAGGAGCACCTTCTTTCGATCGGGAATTCCCATCCCTACCCCCGGCGCGGGCGTCATTTCCCGCCCGCCGTCACCAGCCCCGCCGCTCCTCGCGATCGGTCATCAGGATGCCGTTCAGGTGATCGTACTCGTGCAGGAAGATCTTGGCCTGGTAGTTCTCGAGCGTGTACCCCGTGACGTGCTCCCCCTCGGGAGTGTCGAACTCGACCGAGATCGAGGCGGGCCGCGAGACGATGCTCGACACGCCGTCGATCGACAGGCACCCTTCGGCGAAGCCTGTGTACCACTCGTCCTCTGACCAGAACTCGATGCGCGGGTTGAGGAACACCCGCTGCTCGCTGTTCACGATCGCCGCGAAGGCGCGGCGGTTCACCCCGACCTGCGGCGCCGCTAGCCCCACTCCGCCGAGCGGCCCGAGCGAGTCGAGCATCTTCTGCCCGAACGCGACGACGTCGGGATCGTCGGGCCGCACCGGCAACGACACCTCGTACAGCGTGCTCCCCGGATCCTCCCAGTCCTTGACGAGATCCGCCTCCCCGAACGCTCCGGCGCCGCTCCCGGCCATCGCGTCGAGCTCGTCCTCGGAGAGCGCGGGCGTCGTGGCCGAGTCGTACTCCTCGAGGAACGGATCGTCCCAGACCGTGAAGCTCCAGGTGTAGTCCTCGGCGAGCGCGAGCGACGGATCGCCGGCGTAGGCGGCGCCCGCGGCGATCGTCACCTCGTGCTCCTCTCCCGGCGCCCACACGGGGAACGGGAGGAACCGGAACTCCCGGTTCCCGAGCGCCTCGGCGTAGTACTCCCAGGCGCGGACGGGCTCGCCGTCGACGAAGAGCTGCACGGTCTCCGGGTCGATGAAGTCGCCCTCCGCGCCGGCGGAGAAGCGGACGTGGATCTTCCCGTTCACCCACACCGAGGAATAGTTCTCCGGCTCGACCTCCTCGACGGTCAACCCGTCGGGCTCGGTGTCGGTGTCGGAACCCGTGTCCGTGCCCGTGTCCGAATCCGTGTCGGTGCCGCCGTCCGGGTCCGCATCGCCGCCGTCGTCACACGCGAGCGCGGCCATCGCCGCGAGCCCGCAAACCACCACCATCGCCTGGAACCGCATGTCGCCTTCTCCTAGTGTCGCAAGACCGCAAACGCATGATACGCTTGGCGAGGGCCCGCTAGAAGTGCCCCGAGGAGTGATTCATGAAGAACGTACTGATTTGTCTATTGGCGGTCGCCGCGCTCTCCGCCTCTGGCTGCTATAGGATGCGCCTCGATCTCGTGGACGCGTCGGTGCAGAAGCCGAGCAACGTCGCCCTGTTCTTCCAAATGGACGACGAGGACGGGAACCCCAAGCCGGGTGTCGCGGCGGAGCAGTTCGAGATCTACGAGGACGGGAAGCTCATCTCGACCTTCGAGAGCAAGCAGACGATCCTCAACCCGGAGATCTCTACGGTCCGCTACACGCTCCTCCTGCTCGACATGAGCGGCTCGGTCGTGGAGTCCGGCCAGGTGCCCCAGCTCCAGGAGGCGGTGGGCGCGTTCCTCGAGGGGATCGGCGAGAACGAGAAGATCGCCATCTACGCCTTCGACGGCCGCGAGGAGATCCTGCCGATCGCGGAGTTCGGGGCGCGCGAGGCGACGCTCGCGCGGAAGAACGAGCTCCTGACGAAGTGGGATTCGAAGGATCCGTCGACCAACCTGCACGGCGCGATCGTCCAGGGGGTGGCGGCGCTCCAGGACGCCAAGGCGAAGTCGGAGGTGCCGCTGCGCTTCGGCACGCTCGTGATCTTCACGGACGGGACGGACCGCGCCCACCGGGAGACCGCCGAGAACGCGACCGCCGCGATCCGCGATTCGGAGACGACCACCTTCGTCATCGGGCTGGGGGGCGAGGTGGATCAGGCGGAGGGGGAGCGGTTCGGGAAGGACGGGTTCGTCCGCGCCGCGGACAAGGCGGCGATGAAGGCGGCCTTCGAGGAGGTGGCCGAGCAAATCAACGCCCGCGGCCGCAGCTACTACCTGCTCTCCTACTGCAGCCCGTCGCGCGCCGGCAGCCACGAGCTCGAGGTGGTCGCGGTGCTCGAGGATCAGAAGGGCAGGCTGGCGTACCAGTTCGACGCCGAGGGCTTCGAGCCCGATTGCGATCCCAACAAGACGCCGGAGTTCGAGATCCCAGACGCAGGCGAGGCGGCCGCCGCGCCTGAGCCGGACGCGGACGCGAAGCCCGAGGCCTCCGTGAAGGTGAAGGCCGAGGCGAAGGAGCCGAAGCCGAAGGCCGAAGACAAGACGAAGCCCGGCTTCCAGACCGACAAGGCGACCGCGTTCTAGTTCCCCAGCCCCTGGAAGAACCGCTTGATCTTGGAGCCGCGCTTCGCCTTCTTGGACGAGGGGTCGGCCGGCTCGGCGGGCGCCGGCTGCTCCCCGGGCTCGGCTGGGGCCGCCTTCGGCTCGGGCGGAGGCTCGGCCGCCTTCGGCGCCGCCGGCGTCGCGGCCGCCTTCTCGTCGGGGATCACGTCCTTCGCCTTCACGTCGACGATCTGATCCTCGTTCGGCGTGATCGAGACCTTGAACGGCTTGCGGCCGCGCGCCTCGACGCGCAGCGGCACGAGCGCCTCGCCGCGCTCGACCTTGAACGGGTTGCGCGTGACGAGGTAGCCGTCCCAGTAGATGTCCGCGCCGGACGCGGCGCCGGTCACGGTGATCGTCACGGTATCCTCTTCGTCGCCGCCGCCCGGAATCATGATCAGCGCCAGGATGATCAGGAGCAGCGCGCCGCCCGCGATCGCGAGCAGGCGCCGCGTCCCCCTCCGCCCGCCACCGAGCCTGTCGACGATCCGACAGGCGCGCGGGATGCGCCCGATCAGCTTGACCGCCCGGCTCTCGATCCTGTCGAGCGGCCCGGGGGCGCGCTCCCTGAGCACCTGATCGAGCACGTCCTCGGCCACGCCCGTGCGGCCGCGGTCCATCGACTTCCCCAGATCGCCCGAGGCGACGCCCCTCGCGCCGAGCCCCTCCCCGAGCTGCGTCAGCGTGTCCCGTCGCCGCGCGAACCCGGGCAGGCGACGCAGCGCCTCGAGCATCTCCGCCGCGGTCTGGAAACGGTCCGCCGGATCGCGCGCGAGCGCCGGGCCGATCACCGCCGCCGCCTCGTCGGGGAAGTCGGGGTTCACGTCGTGCGGCGGCCGCGGCTCCTCGGTGAGCACCGAGACCAGCAGCTCGCCGTAGCTCTCTCCGACGAACGGGCGCCCGCCCGTCAGCATCTCGTAGAGGATCACGCCCATCGAGTAGAGATCGCTCCGGTGGTCGAGATCGGCCGCGCCGCGCGCTTGCTCGGGAGACATGTACTCCGGCGTGCCGAGCAGCGAACCGTCTTTCGTGAGCTTTGTCTGCCCGACGGCCTCGTTGATCTTGGAGATGCCGAAGTCTATCAGCTTGATCGTCGGCGGCTCGCCCGCCTGGTGCGCGATGAAGATGTTGTCCGGCTTGAGGTCGCGGTGAACGATGCCGTGATCGTGCGCCGCCTGCAGCGCGTTGAGCGCCGGCTCGAGGATCCCGCAGGCGGTGGCCACGTCGAGGACGCCGACGCGGGCGATCATGGCCGACAGGGACTCACCCTCGAGGTACTCCATCACGAGGAACGGCTCGCCCTCGGGGGAGACACCGACGTCGAGCACGTCGATGACGTTCTTGTGCCGGATCGCGGCCGCGCTCTGCGCCTCGCGGTAGAAACGGCGGACGACCTCCTCGTTCGACGCGAGCTCGGCGTGGAGGAACTTGACCGCGACCTGCCGCCCGATCAGCACGTGCTCGCCGCGGTACACGCGGCCCATGCCGCCCTCGCCGAGCAGCTCTCTGATGTGGTACTTTCCCTCGAGCGTCAGGCCCTTGTAGTCGATCATCACATCAACTCGGCGGCTCCGAGAGCCGCTTCATCCGCTCGCGGTCGACGGACGTCGACGAGAGGTGGAGCCACTTGAGCTGCCCCTCGTGCGCGCCCTCGGCGAGCCGGAGCGCGCGATACCTTTGGAACGCCTCCGCGCCGAGCGGGATCACCTCGATCGGCTTGAGCCGCTCGCTATGCCGCTTCGCGTCGTACTCGACGTTGATCTCGCGGAGCATCGCGTCCACCGCAGCGCCGAACCGCGCTCGATCCGCCGCGTCCGTCTCGCCGAGCAGCTCGACGTAGAGCTCGTACAGATCCCGCTCGGGGTTCGCGTACCCGACGAAGAAGTCGCAGCGCACGGCGCTCTTCTCCGCGGCGCGCCGCACCGCCTCGATGAACTGGGCCTCCGAGACCTTCTCGCCCTGGATGCTCGTGACCCCCTTGCCCTTGAACAGGAACTTCAGGATCGGGCCGCGGTTGTGAGCGCCCACGACCTCCACGATGTCGTTCATGTCGTAGCGGAACAGGCCCGAGAAAGTCGTGACGTAGACGTAGTAGCGGGCGCCGACCTCGAGCTCGTGCGCCATGAGGAACCGCCTGTCCGCCGCGTCCTCCTCCTCGACCCTGGAGAACTCGTAGAACCCGGACAGGAGCGCGAGCAGCGAGCCGTTCGTCGCCGGATCGATGAGGTCCGCGGCGGTGATCTCGCTCGCGATGTAGCCGAAGTCGAGCACCGGCGTCCCCTCCCTGAACCAGGGCCTGAGCTTCGGCAGCACGAGCGCGCAGTTGCCGTTGGTCCAGGTGTGCACGAGCTTCAGGTTGGGCCAGTAGGCGGCCGGCCTGAACCCGCCGGCGGAGGACGCGATCCGGTCGAGCTCCCGGGCGCGCTCCGCGCAGGGCGAGAGGCGCTCCTCGATCGCGCGCCGGATGTGCGGCTCGATGTCGAGCCCCGGCCTCAACGCGCCGTCGCGCACGTCGCGGATGATCTCCTCCTTCCAGAGATCGGCCTTGGTCGCGAGGTTGAGCACGGTCGCGGGGTTGCCCGTGAAGATCGCGGTGACGTCCGCCGGCACGCCGAGCCGGAGCAGGCAGTACGCCTTGGCGTCGTAGTCCTTGATCGTGATCACGTCGTAGGGGACCGTGTGGACGAGCTTCACGAACTCGGGGATGTTCTTGTAGATGAGCCCGGACAGGGAGCCGTACGGCGTGCCGCCCTCGGTGATCCCCTCGACGGCCGGGGACACGATCGTGAAGTCCTGCCCCGAGTAGATCCCCGGGAAGTGGCGCGACAGCCCGTAGAGCCACAGCTTGCCGCGGTTCTTGATCGTGCGCTCGAAGTTGTACGGCGAGATCGGGATCAGCTTGGGGAGCGCGGTCGTGCCGCTCGTGCGCGTGTACATGAGCGGCTTGCCCGGGAACAGCACGCCCTCCTCCCCCTTGGCGTGGCGCTCCACGTACGGCCGGTGCCCCTCGTAGTCGCGCACCGGGACCTTCGAGCGGAAGTCCTCGACGGATCGGACGGCGCCGAGGCCGTGCTCGCGCCCGAACACCGTGTCGGCGGCGACCGAGACGATCTCCGCGAGGACCGCGCGCTGGGCGGCCTCCGGGTCGCGCGAGGCCCGCTCGTACCGGGCGTAGAGCTTGCGCCCCGGGATCGCGAGGACGCGCTCGACGTTCCGCGCGAGGACGCGGTTGACGAGCCCCTTGACGCCGCCGCCCGCGTTCGATCTGATGCCAGACTCCACGTCACCTCCCGGCCCCCCCGGATGAAACAGGATTTTTCACTCGGACACAAGCCGGCCCGGCCGCGAGTTTCTTTGCCATCGCCGTCCCGAGCGGGCTACCCTCGCCGCATGAAGCCGTGGCGCGCCCTGTGGAGCATCCGGCGCGAGGAGGGTCCCGCGGCCGCCTGCATGTCCGCGTGCTTCTTCTGCATCATCGCCGTCTTCTGGATCCTGAAGCCGCTGAAGAAGGGGCTGTTCGTCGAGCAGTACGACCTCGCGGGCTTCGAGCTCCTCGGCCTCCACCTGCGCGCCGCGCAGGCCGAGCTGCTCGCCAAGATCCTGAACGCCGCGGCCGCGTTCGGCGCCATGTGGGCGATCTCCGCGCTCTCGCGCCGCTACGACCGCTCCCGACTCGTCTCGATCCTGGCCGCCGCGCTCGCGGCCTCTTGCGTGGCGTTCGCCCTCGCGCTCGGGCGCCCCACGGGCCCCGTCGTCTGGTCGTTCTACGTCTTCGGCGACGTGTTCAACATGCTGCTCGTCGCCGCGTTCTTCGCGTTCGTGAACGACAGCGTCACCCCGGACGCCGCGAAGCGGATCTACGGCCCGGTCGTGCTCGGCGGCGTGCTCGGCGGCGCGTTCGGCTCGACGATCCTCGCTTCGACCGTCCGCGCTTTGCCGACCTCGGCGTGGCTCCTGATCGCCGCGGTCGGGACCTGCGCCGTCGCCGCGGCGGCACGGCTCTCCGATCGCTTCACCGCCCCCCTGCGCCCGTCGCTCGAGACCCTTGCGGGCACCCCGCCGCCCGCGACCGGCGCCGCCGTGATCGAGGGTCCCCGCCTCGTGCTCGGCTCGCGCTACCTCCTCGCGATCGCGGCGATCGTCGGCCTGTACGAGCTCGTCTCCACGCTCTCGGACTTCCAGTTCACGGAGGCCGTGTCGCACTACCTGGACGGGCGGGACATCCGCGCCCACGTATCGACGGTCTACATGATCACCAACGCGGTCTCCGCCGTGGTCCAGATCTTCGCCACCGGCTTCGTCCTGACGCGGCTGGGCGTCGGCCGGGCGCTGCTCGCGCTCCCCCTCGCCGTGCTCGCCGCTTCGGCGGGCTTCCTCGCGCTGCCCGTCCTCTGGGCCGGGAGCCTCCTGAGCGTGGCCGACAACGGGCTGAGCTACTCGATCAACCAGTCCGCCCGCGAGGCGCTCTACGTGCCGACCTCCCGGGCGGAGAAGTACCGGGCGAAGGCGTTCATCGACGTGTTCGTGCAGCGCTTCGCCAAGGCGATCGCCGTCGGGCTCGGCCTCGCGCTCTCGGCGGCGTTCACCGCGTTCGACGACGTGCGCTGGCTGTCGCTCGTGACGATCCCGCTCGCCGGTCTCTGGATCGCGGCGGCGCGCTTCGCGGGAAAGCGTTTCCTGGAGCTCTCGCGCGAGCCCCGGGAGTGAGGAGGGCCGACATGGTCCGCGGTCGCAAGAAGAGGCGTGAGAAAAGCGAGGGCCGCGCCGACGGCCCGAAGGCGGGCTTCGCCTACAAGCCGTTCGCCGAGCTCAAGGTCGCGGTGCCCCGGAGGCCGCCGCGGGCCCCGGAGCCGGTCGTCGAGGAGCCCGTCGAGGCCGCGCCGCCGCCCGCGAGCGACGAGGACGCCTTCGCCGCGCTGGCCGCCGGGACGATCCCGCTCACGGGCGCCGTCCCCCTCGCGCCGAAGCGGATCGAGCCCAGGCCCGCACCCCTGCCGCCGGACGACGCGGCGCTCGTCATGCGGGAGCTCGACGAGCTCGTCCACGGCGCGCGTCCCTTCGACTTCGCGGACACGGAGGAGTTCGTCGAGGCGGCGGTGCGCGGCTTCGACAACCGCGTCCTGCGCCGCCTACGCCGCGGCGACTTCTCGGTGCAGGGCCACCTCGACCTCCACGGCATGCGGCGCGAGGAGGCGCGGCAGCGGGTCGCGGAGTTCGTCGTGAAGTCGCACGCCGAGGGCAAGCGGTGCGTGCTCATCGTGCACGGCCGCGGCCTGGGCTCCAAGGACAACATCCCGGTGCTCAAGGAGAAGCTCCAGGCGTGGCTCACGCGCGGCGCCATCGGCCGGCACGTGCTCGCGTTCACCTCGGCGCGCCCCTGGGACGGCGGCACCGGCGCCGTGTACGTCCTGCTCCGGAGCTGAGGTCGAATCGCGCCGGGGAGGATCCCGGTCGGGGCGCGGAATAATTTGCTAGAATCCGGTTCGGAAAGACACTAACCGAACAGAACGCGCTGCTGCGCCGGGTGTCCGCCCGGGGAGGTCGTCCATGACGAAGATGTCGATTTCGTTCTTCTGCGGCATCGCCGCCGCGGCGCTCGGCTGCAACGGCGTCGGCGACGACCGGGACGACGGGACCTCAGACACGGACACCGACACCGACACGGATGTCGACACGGACGCCGATTCCGACACGGACGCCGATACCGAGTCCGATTCGTTCTGCGACGAGCTGAACATCCCGATCTACAACGACCCGGCGCGCGTCATGCTGCTGATGGATCACTCGTCCTCGATGGCCGGCGGCAACTGGGACATCGCGCGGAACGCGGTCTACGACCTCTTGACGACGTTCGCCCCCACCTCGCTCGAGTTCGGCCTGGACACGTTCCCGGATCCGACCACCAACGGGTGCTACGTGGCGGCGCCGGTCGTCGTGGACTGCGGGCCGGAAACGGAGGGCGACATCCAGTCGTCACTCGAGGGGATCGGCACCGTCTCGATGACGCCGCTCCGGGACGCGCTGAACAACTTCATCGATCCGGACTACGCGCCGGGGTGCTGCTCCACGGAGTACAACAAGTACATCATCCTCCTGGCCGACGGCGAGGACTCCTGCGGCGGCCTGGTCTCCGACCTGATCGACGTGACGACCACCCTCGTGAGCCTGGGGATCCGGGTCATCGTCATCGGGTTCAACGTGAACATGTCGGTCGAGCAGCTCAACGCAATCGCGTCCAATGGCGGCACGACGTTCACGACCTACCTCAACGCGAACGACGCGGACTCCCTCACCGCGGCGTTCAACACGATCGGAACGTCGATCATCAGCTGCGTGTTCACGATCGGCGAGCCGGACGCCTCGGCCAACCCCAACCTCGTCAACTTCTACTTCGACGACGCGCTCGTCTACATGGACGAGGACTGCTCGTCCGGCTCGGGCTGGCGCTGGGCGAACGACGACCACACGCAGGTCGAGTTCTGCCCGGACTCGTGCGATCTGCTCGGGAGCGGCGCGGTGGACGAGATCACCGCGACGTTCGGCTGCGACACCATCATCGAGTAGCCTTCCCCCCGCTTTTTGGCTATCGTGTTTCCCGAAACCTAGCAAGAGAGGGAGGGAGACATGAGGAAGCTCATCGCGACGGCCATGGTCCTGTCCGCCGGGCTCTGGATCGCCTCGTGCACGGAGCCTGCCACGGACGCCGACATCCAGGAGATGTGCGAGCACCTGAACAAGGTCAGCGCCGAGATCGACGCGACGCCCGCAGAGGAGCGGGTTGCCAAGGTCGAGGCGGACTTCGCCGATCAGCAAAAGGCGATCGAGTCGAAGCGGGACGAGGAGCTCGCGACGATGGACAAGGAGCGCGACGGCAAGCTCGGCGCCCTGAAGAAGGCCGAGGAGAAGGCCGCGGTCGGGACCGAGTACGACGGCAAGAAGGCCGAGAAGACGGCCGAGTTCCAGGGGATGATCGACAAGCTGGGCGCGGACAAGGCCGCGATGATCAAGCAGGCGCGGGAGAAGGCCGAGGCGGACGCGGACGCCGCGAAGCAGGCCGTCGACAAGTGCGTGGCCGAGAACCAGGGGATCGGCGTGTCCAAGGAGATCGCGCGGTGCCGGATCGGCGTCGCGACCGCCGACGAGTACTGGACCAAGTGCAAGTAGCTACGGCCCGATGTCCGCCGCGCCCCGCGGCTGCAGCTTGAAGTGGTAGAACCCGTAGCCGTGGATCCCGGCAAGGAACGAGAACGCGGCGCCCACGGCGTACGTGTTGTCGAGCGCCGGGTAGATCAGGTCGTCGATGCGCAGGTTCCCGGTCACCTCGAACTCGTCGTAGTCGCTCGGCGAGTCCGGGTTGGCCGTCACGACCAGGACGTCCTCCACGCGCACGAGCATCGACTCGTACCCCTCCGCCGCGGCGCCGCCTGTGGCGATCGTCGACGGATCCGCGACGACGATGGGCCCGAACGGCAGCGTCATCCCGGCGTCGACGACGGTCGTCGTCGTGGCCTCGATCTCGGACATGCCGTAGTACTCGGCGTAGGTGCCCGCGACGTCCACGCGGTTCCCGACCTCCACGCCGGGCGAGGCGCCGCCGGTGAACACGAAGATCCCGGTGAACGGCTCGAGCGAGTCGTCCTGGATGTAGAAGCCGCGGGAGCCGCCGCTGTCCGGGCGGACCGCCGTCACGTACGCGTCCCGCACGAGCACGTCCGTACCATCCTCCGGATGCCCTGCGCTGCTCGGATCGCGGATCTGGTCGATGCTGTACTCGCACACCTCGAAGCCCGGGTTCGGGGCCGCGCAGGCGTCGCAGGCGTCGCCCTTGCCGTCGCCGTCCGCGTCCGCCTGATCGGCGTTCGCGATCCCGGGGCAGTCGTCGCTGCCGTTCGGGACGCCGTCGCCGTCCAGATCGTTCGCGTCGAAGCCCTCACACGCGTCCGTCTCGTCGAGCGGGCACGGATCGCAGACGTCGCCGAGGCCGTCCGAGTCCCCGTCGGCCTGCGCGCTCTCCAGGAGGCGCACCGGGTTGAAGACGGTCGGGCAGTCGTCCGCGACGTCCGCGATCCCGTCGCCGTCGCCGTCGTCCTCCGTGACGCCCGCCGCGTACGTGTCCCGGTACGGCACGCATGTCGGCTCGCCCACGGGCGCGCCGCAGACGGCGATCGGGAAGTAGAGCTCGGCCGCCGCCCGGATCTCGGAGAACGAGTGGCCGCCGTTGCTGTCCGCCTCGGCGCAGAACCGCTTCGCGCGGCTGCACACGTCGACGGCGTCGCACGCGGAACCCCCGAAGACCGCGTCCGCGACGAGCGCGTCGTCGCCGTAGAGCGCCTCGCCGCCGCGGAGCACGAGCACGACCTCGGCCTCGGTCGCGGCGATCACGGCGCGGTGGTCGGCGTTCGTCGCGCCGTCGAAGACCGCGATGTCCGCGACGTGCCCCACCTTGAGCAGGCCGAGCCCCTGCTCGACGCCGAGCGCGAGCGCCGCGTTCGTCGTGACCATGCGCCACAGCTCCGCGTCCGAGAAGTGGTGGCCGAAGTAGGTCGCGTTCAGCTCGTCCGCGCACCTGAGCTCCCGCAGCATGTTCACGGAGCCGCTCGGCAGCCAGTCGGTCCCGAGCGCGACCACCACGCCCATCGTGTCGAGCAGCGTCACCGGCGCGGTGTTCCCGTACAGGCTGATGTTGGTGCGCGGCGACCAGGAGACCGACGCGCGCCGCTGGCCGAACAGATCCGCGTCCGCCGCGGTCAGGGGGACCGCGTGGATCACCGAGGTGATCGGCATGAGGAGATCCGTGGTGCCCGAGCTCGTACACAGGAGCTCGTTGCGCGCCTCGAGATCGATCCCCTCCCCGATGTGCGGCACGTAGGCGTTCTCGCCCTCGATCCATTCCGTCGTCGTCGCGGAGGAGCCGTAGTCGCACCCGGACGTATGGAGCTCCCCGCCGCCGTCGTCGAGCGGGAACGTGTCGAGCGCCGTCGCCCGGACCGTGATCCCCTCGAGCAGGTAGGACCTGTCGACGTTGCGCAGCAGCCCCTCCTGCCCGCCCGCGCTCGCGGTCGAGGTCGCGCCGCCCATCACGAACCGGAGCTCCGAGCCGAGGATCTCGGCCTCGGTCGCGCCGCTGTCGTAGGGGAGCACGACCGCCTCGTGCGCGCCGGTGCGCCAGTCGTGGCGGTGCTCGTAACGGATCGTGCCGTGGTCGATCGGGGCGTTGTTCGCGTAGGTGATGTGGTCGTGCACGTTGATGAGCCCGGGCGAGATCACGCCCTCGGCGCAGTCGACGATCGCGGCGTCCGCGGCCTCGGTCGCGTCCTCGCACTCGCAGCCGACGCAGCGGATGACCCCTGTGTCGTCGTAGAACACGCCGCCTCCGTGGAAGACCGTGTCCGGGGCGAGCACCGTGCCGCGCAGCAGCACGCCGGAAGCGCCGAACGTCGTCACCTCGCAGGTTCCCTCGGTGGGCGGGGTGAGCACGACATCCGGGCACGTCACCTCGGCGGGG
>JALNZK010000139.1 GCA_023229365.1 Pseudomonadota bacterium
TTTCAGATATTCTTGCCAATTCATCTTTTAATTCCTTAATCTCCTCTCTTAACTCTCTATTCACTAATCTCTGTATCTTTTGGTTAAAGTTAATTGTTCCAGTTAGGTCGTCAGTAATGTCAAAGAGGGTTTCTGTTTCTTCAAAAAGGTCGTGGATGGCTTCTTTGTCATCGTCTTCGATGTAATCTAACAAACCGCAAGTACAATGACAGTTATCCCATTCTTCTATGCTGTATTCATCTCCTTTGTCAGTATTTGACCTAACATATTTACAATTGTCCCAACTCATTGCTTCTTTATCAGCTTGGGCTTTGTATTCTAGGTATTCGGTTTTGTTCTCTAGGTATCCGTGATAATCGTAATACTCGTCTAGGGAAAGAACTACTCTTTCTTTTGTTATCCTATCTAAATGTTCTTTACATATTTTAAGTTTTTCATACTCTAATTCGTCTACCACTATATCCCCTTTATTTATTATCGCTATCATTTATCCTCCTTATTATTCACATTTATAGTTACCATTTGCCCGTACCCAAGTTTGAACCCTATGCCGAACAGACACCCAAAGACCATAACCTCTATCCCGATAAGTACCCCTATTAAAAATGTAATCATTTTTCCTCCAAATATGCTTTTAATATTGCTGTGTAATTTATCAAATCGGATAGAGTGTCAAAGATACTTTCGTCTTTTACCTGAGCCTCGTTGTCTATCAAACGGTTTATCCTCGAAACCTTGTCCATCATTCTAACCATAATCCCTCGTTCTACTGGTACGCCTACGGTTGTGCTTGTTCTGAAGTTAGCATAAGGGTCTTCGTTGCCAGCATAATCATGATTCTTCGCTACTGAGATTTCATAACATTTGTCAAATGTCTTTTTCATTGATTCGTGTAATTGGTTCATTGTACCCTCCCACAAGTAGTTGAATACCAAACGCCTGGGTTACAAGGATTATATGGCGTGGTTTGTGGTATTGTTATGGGAGTTACTGGATATGATTCTTTTATAGTTTCTCTTGTTGGGAATACTCTACCGCACCCCAAACAGATAACTTGGTCTGTCTGTTCAAAGTATTTTAGTTCCTTGTGTTTACATTCGTTGTACATCTTTCCTCCTTTTAGTTTTAGTTTTTGGAGGGGAGATTTTACCTCCCCGCCTCCTTTACCATTGATAGGCATAATACTTTTTGTCAAAAAATGGGATAAACTGTACCTTAACCGAGGTAAATATTCCTAACTCATTCTGTTTTACCCATAAAATACCTCCTCCTATATGGGCTTGTAATCTTTTCTTTCGCATAAATGGTGTTTGGTCTTCTGTGCAACCCATTTGAATCATGTGTACTTCTCTTGGGTATGCGTAATCGAGTTTGTGAAAGTGTCCGACTAAACAAATTGATGGCTTTTCGCCTCCTTGTAATGTTTCAACGTACTTCTGAGATGTGTAACTGGTGGCGTAACTTGAGCCACCGCCTGCGTGGATTACTCTTAATCTTGAACTTCCCCCTGCCTGAGTGTATTCGATGTCTTTTTCCATATACCCGAGGTGGATTAAGTCTGTTCTCCCTGCTCTTTTGGCCTCGTCTTCAATCTTTTGTCCGATATTGATGTGTTCCCTTTGAACGTACCAGCCTTCATGGTCATCGCCTGTTATAAATTCGGTTCTGATTCCCTCTCGTTTAGGCCATAGGTCTACAAAGTTCTGAACTTGGTCTTCGATTCCGTACTTGTAAATGTCGAACTTGTTGAATCTGGCTTCTCCGTCAATCATATTCCCGCCTTGGTAGACTACTTCTACCCCTTCAGCTTTGAATCTGTCGAATAAAGACTCTAGGACATCCATTCTTTCATACTTTGAGTTTATGTGGTTGTCTGCGGTAAATCCGATCGGATATTCTACTTCTTTGAATCTGGTAAAATCAATCGAGTGTTTTTCGGGTGGCTGTAATTCGTTGGAAAGTCTAACTCCGTCATTCACTACATCAAACAAGATACGTTGCTTTTTAAGCTCTTGGATTGCTTCTACTGCCTTTTGAGGTGCTACGTCAAAATGATTGGCAACTTCCACTACTGATAAGCGTTTGTTCTTGATGAGCTTCATTAGTTCTTCTTGCTGAATTACTCCTTTTCTGGGTTTTGATTGAGCATTGAGTCTCTTGTGCGGTTTTCCGTGTTTAGCTCCCCACTTTCTGATATACTCAGCCGAGTAACCTGTTTCCTGTGCCATCTCCTCGTAAGATGATGTTTCCCATAGTTTGTCAAGTAACGCCCATTTCTGTTTCATCGAAATCCCTCCTTCTTCCGATTTTTCCTCTATAATCTCCTCCTTCCGTTTAGTTATCTAAAAATGCTCTTTTCAATAGTTTTTCTTTATACCATTCGGGGAACCCTTTGGTTGCGGCTCTAAGAATATCCCCCTTAAACTCTCTATATAGGTAATTTTTGATGTTTTCCTCCTCCTCCGTCTCAACATCGATATTTATTTCTTTTAACAGTTTCCCAATATCTCTTGGTGAATTTTCTAACTCGTCTTTTTCTTTTAGGTGCTGTATCGCCTTATCCCATCTAGCTTCTGTTTTAAAAGAATCTACAAAAGTTTGCCATTTTCCTCTAGCGGTATATTCACTCCCCCAATTTTCTCGGTGTACTTCCTTAAACTGTTCCGATACATACTTTCCCATCATTATCGGAATTGGCTGTCCCCCCAGCAAGAAGGGTTGAGCGTAATTTTTAACCACTACTCCTTCTAGTTTGATTGTCTTTCCCTCTATCTCTTTTGACCCCAAAATACTTTCTATATCTAATAATTTTTTGAGTTCGTCTGGGGATTCTATTTTTCCACTAAATAGCAAGGGAACTGTCTCAATATCTATGTCGTCAGCATACTTTTTTAGTTCCTCATATTTGCTTACGAATTTTCCGCTAGATAATACTCCGAATAAAATAATGTTATGTCTAGGAACTCTGTTATATACCAGAACATTATGTTTCGGGTTGTCTAAAATCTCACAATAGTAAACAGTGTTATCGGGAAGCGTGCTTTCTATGCTTAGGACATAATCCATTCCCTTCCTGAACATCTTCTGCGGATTCCCTTCAAAAAGTTGAGCCCCTTTGCTTCTCATAAAGAACTCGCCATTTACTTTTCCAAATGAGAATTGGCTACCATCTATTTTTTCTGTTACCTCTACCTCGTCAAGAAATAACCTACTAACAAAGTCTGTCCCTACTGCAAATATTTTTGGGAATGATTGTATCATTTTTTCTCCTTTTAATTATTAAATTGGTGGCGGGTAGCAGAGTCGAACTGCTTACGCTGGCTTATGAGGCCAGAATGTTACCGTTACACTCACCCGCTAAATGGTGCGTGATGATGGATTCGAACCACCGTAATCTTGCGATAAGTGGGTTACAGCCACTCTCCTTTAACCACTCGGACAATCACGCAGAAGTGAGCAGTTATCGGTTCCCCAACAACTGCTTTTTACCGTGAATATTGTAAATTCACGCCATAACTGTTTTCGAACTTGTAAGGATTTCTTACAAGTTCAATTAGTCCATATTGGAGGACAGATACTGCATCTCTCTAATCCACTTGTACCAGTGGACGCAAGGTCTGTTACACTTTAGGTAGGTTTCTTGGTCAGCGAGGCGACAGGTTTTACAAATGAGTTTTGTTTTCCAGTCGTACACTGATATATTCCCCTCCTTTTACGCAGATTCTCAGAAAGTAACAGCAGTCGCAGTAAGATACCTTTCTCCGACAATGAGTATCGAAAAATTGGTGAAACTCTCTGTGGTCTTTAGAACAGAGTTTTACTTGGACTTTGCGTTCTGCTTTTGTAGGGTGATTACGCTTAGGCCAATGGTAATGGTGTTTAGTTAGTCGTGGTTCGATTTTCCCGCAAAGGATACACTGCACATTAAACACCTCCGAAGTAGAGAACTCCCTTAACCGTGGTAAAGACTGGGATCTTGTGCTTGATTGCAAATGCGACTTCTTTGTCGGCTCCGCTTGATTCACCTGGTATTCTTAGAATACAATCACAGGCTAGGAGCCATTCGAGGTCATAGGCGAGCCATTCTTCATACCCTCTTGGACTTAGGAAGTGCCAGAAGTGATTGAGGTGAGGTATGAATGGAATTACGCCTTTGTCGAGAAGTTCGTCAGCTACTAGAATAGCTTTTCTAGAATTCTCGGCGGGGTCTGGGTTGGTGTACGGACCGCTAATGAAGCATTTTTTCATTTAAATCCCCTCCAATATATTTTTTCATATCCCGATAGCAGGGAAGGATGTCCCCAGTAGCACGCCGTCAAAGCGACTCTCTGAGGTCTTTTAGACTGCTTCGTGTAAGGCGTATTAGACGTGTTGTTCCAGTGACCGAATCAAACCCTGGCACAAAATACACAATCGTTTGTGAAACGCACCGTCTGAGATTTTCAACTCTAGTAATGCTACGGGCAGAGAACACTACTCTCTGCTTGCGACCTATCTTACGCTTAGGCTAACGCCCTCCCTACTAACGAGATATGAAAGTTTAATGTACTTGAGATTACTCTCACTTATTGGGGGATATATCTTGCCTGATTCCGTGGATAAGGGCTAACGCTCCGAACCGTCAATCTCAGCACCCCCATAGGTGAGGATAATGTTTAGGACATTAAGCCTCTCTTTCTTGGTCTAGTAGGGCGAGAACTTGTTCTTTTAATCTTCTACCGCTTCCACCACCAGATACATCAATCTTTTTTATCTTCTTTTTTAGGTTATCTATATATTGTTGCTTGGATATTGGGTCTTTAATCTCTACATCATAATCTCGGCTGTGTAATCCGCATTTTTCACAAATGATTCCGAAACTGTGGTCGCATAGACCTTGCTTAAAAGACTTGTTTAATGATTCTGGTATTTCTATTCCTTTGCTCATTTCTCCTCCAAGGTGGTTAATACATCGTCTATGAGTGCTATTTCACTTGAGTTCATCCTTAATATGTTTCTGCGTTTATATTCCAATACCTTTTCCCTCATCTGGGCTTGTTGGGTGGAGAGGGCTTCTTCTAATTCTGTTTCTGTATATAATTTAGTCCAACCTTTTTTCATTTTCCCCCCAAATTTAGTTCAGATTTAATTCTTTGAAACTCGCAAGGACCTTCAATTCCCATAAAGAAGTTTCCGCATTTAACACACTGATAACCACCTAGCTCATCGCTTCCTTGAAGTATGTGTGTATGACTCTTCTCACTACCACGAGGGTATTTCTTCTCTTGCTCTTCTAGTAGTTCATATAGTTTTAGGGAGACTGCTTTCCCTCGCTTATCTATTGTTTTCCAAGTGTCACCCATAAACTCAAAGTCTATTTGAACTCCAGCGATTGCCATAGTAGCAACTCGTAGTCTTTCTCTCTTGATAAATTGGTCAAACTCATCTTGATTTTCAAAGTCAATAATCCGTGGGATTATCTCGTCTATCTTTATCCAGTTTCTATTTAATACCCCTATCTTTGTCTCTACGGATAACTTTTTCATTTATGTACCTCCGCATGATGTTGGCGGCAGAGCCACGCAACATTTAGCTTATTTAGTTTATCGTACCCATTCCAGTGGTGGGCGACGACTTTTTTATCCGACCCACAGATAAAGCAATTTTCTTTTACCAGTTTCCCTTTTACGAGAGCCTGATACACAGTCGAATGAGCATTTATTTTATCTCGATGCTCTTTTTTATACTTCAACGATTTTTCCCTACGTATTTGAAGATGCTCTTCATCTAGTCCCTTTTTATATTCGGATATCTGGAGGATGAGACACTTCTTACACCTAGCTCTGCGAAGGTAGAAATCGCATAGGGGCTTACTTTCTCCACAGGAGGTACAAGTTTTCGTGCTTACCTGTTGGTCTATTGGTTCTATCATTTGTCCTCCCAAAAGTTATTTTCATAAAAGTTGTGCCTATCCTTCATATCTTTGCTTAGACTGAGAATCGGCATTACCACATAAGTCAATAAACTAAAAACTGCGAATGGCGTTAGTATAATTATTAATGTTGTTTTCATCTTTCCTCCTCCTTCTCTGACTCAATTAAGAGTTTTGTTAACAATTTTGGCATATATCCTTCTTCTTCTAGGGACAAAAGAATGTGTTTCGGGGTAAGATTCGACAAGTTAATTTTGTTTCTTTCTTCTTCCCCATCAACAACATAAATTCCATCAAGTAAGCGGTGAAGATTGTTATGGAAATGACCATGGATATTCAAATCCCACTCCGAAGACTCTCTTAGAGGTAGGTGTGAAAAGATAACCTTGTTTCCCCCAAACTCGAGTGTAATACTTTCGCACACACTATCCCAACCGTGAGAGAGATACCACCCGTAACTCTTACCGTCATGGTTTCCTCTGGTAAGAACCTTTTTACACCTAAGTTTGGACAACCTTTCATGAACCTCGGCATCCTTTCCGATACAGACATCTCCTAGATGGATGAGTAAATCGTCTTCTCTAATAACATCTAAACCCTTCCAGATACGAACATTGAAATCTTCGGGTCTTCCACAATACTCAACCATCTTATCGTGATTGAAGTGAGTGTCAGTTATAATCCATATATTCATCTCTCCTCCTTCCCTGATTCAAACATTTATTACTATTACTAATCCGAGTCCTAAAACTGCGAATGTCGCTACTATCTGGTTATCATCATTCCGTGTGCTTGACACTTCTACGAGGATAAATTCCGTGCTTCCTAGTGTTCTCCAGTTGTTGAAAAATACTATTGCCATCTTATCTCTCCTCCTTCTCTGACTTCAGAGAGGTTATTCTTATTTCGTGACCTAAATCTTGATAACTGACTGATTCAGATACCTTAACCATAGCCCTCGCCAATATTTCGTCACGCTTTCCATCTAGGCGTTTCTTGGCATCTTCAATAATCAAGTCAAGTTCTACTTCTAGTTGATGGTCTATCGCAACTTTCAACCAGTTTGGTAATTCACCTTTAGCTATTTTAGTTGTTGCCATCTCTCTCCTCCTTCTCTGACTCAAGCTCAAACCTTATTTGTTCCATTGCGGCTAAATAACCACAATTCCACTCTTTATCAAATTGTTTAGAAGATTCTATCCAACTGTCTATCTTCTTCAATACTTCGTTTTTGTAAGTTGCGATTGATTTTTGTTTTTTGTTTTGGTTTTCTATCTTAAAGCCTAATGCGGCGAGAAAATCAGGTAATTGAGATTTTTTAAGCGGTTTTATTCCGCCTTTTCCATAAAATTTTGCACTGTCTAATTCAGCGCCACAAAGGTTAGCGCCACAAAGGTTAGCGCCACAAAGGTTAGCGCCACAAAGGTTAGCGTCACGAAGGTCAGCGTCACGAAGGTCAGCGTCACGAAGGTTAGCGTCACGAAGGTTAGCGTCACAAAGGTTAGCGTCACGTAGGTCAGCGTCACGAAGGTCAGCGTCACGTAGGTCAGCGCCATTATCTACCGCTTCCAATATTGCCTCTCGTTTAGTCTCTTTTTCTGATTCGTAAATGGCTACTCCCGTAAGCCAGTGACAGAGAGTGATTTTGGTTTTCTCTTTTTTATTCTTATTGTCTATTTCGTTGATATATTTCTTCACGTCTTCTAGGTTTTCTATTACTTGGTCTTTTGTTAGTTTCATTTCTCCTCCTTCTCTGACTCAAACTTTAACGCTATGTATTTAAATAAACATCTTTGATGGTAGTATTTTTTATGGTTACCATATCTATCTGTTGCATAACTAAACGATGGGTTGCTCCTTAGGTTCCATAAGCTACCTCCACAATATCTACATACCTCCATCTTATTCCTCCTTCTCTGACTTCATATCGTTGATTAGTTGTTCAAGGTCAGATAAAGCACTGTTATAAGCGAATACTTCTCTGACATCAACAACATTTCCGTCGTCATAACCACCCCAAGTCTTCCATATCTTATTCATCTTCTCTAGCACTTCGTTTAGAGTGTCTTGGCGGGACTTAGAGACAAGTCTCATAAGTTTTTCTATTTCTTTTTCCATAACTATTATTCCTCCTTTAGTTTTTTTACCATTGACTTTAGTTGTTTTCTTATCTCTATCCAATCCCTCTTGGGTCGTGGGTTCTTGCTGTAGTTATATGCCATTTCTTTCATTTTGTCGTATCTACCAGGGAAGGCTTCTTCTAGCCACCTTGTGAACTCTACAGGGTTTTGGTGGGCTGATTTTGCCCCCATCGAGTGACATCCTGCACATAGGCATAGTAAATTAAAAGGCTCAGCAGCAGTACCGCTATAAGTAACGGGCATGATGTGAGCCCCATGCATTTGTGATTCGTATTTAGTTTTACCGCATTTCTCACAGGTCCAATTAGCCAATATCTTTACATACAATTTAGCTTCATCTACTGCCAAGTCTTTTAATGTCTTTGCCACTTCCCCTCCTCTTATAGATATTCAGCGACAAGCGAGCACGGACAGAACTCGCTGTATCGCCACAATACTAGGTACGATACTCAGGGGTCGACTCCTTTGTATCGCTGGATACCTATAAAATGGGCTGACTCTATTGCGACATTAAACTAACCTGCTTTCAAATGGTTAGCACCCTCTTATTTATTTTTTCAATCTTCTTGGTCTACTTTGGTCTAATACTCCTAATACTGTATAGAAGGCAAATGCCCACATCAGTAATATCATATTGTCCTTTCGTTAGGTTGATAAAAGGGGTTTTAAGCGTTCACTGCGTTCTCCCCAAGATTCCCCCTTGTCCCTGTAGTGAAACTTTAGATCGTAGACTTTATTCAGCCTGTCTGATATTCCTATTATGGTAGGTATATCCCGACCGTAAGTTTCTATGCATTTTTTTAGGTCTGGTCTTATCGTAACCTTTACCCTCATTCTCTCCCCTCTTTGTTCGTTTAATTATACACTAATTATCGGATAAGTCAAGAGTTTTCCCACTCCCTAAGGTATTTTGTCCAATCTGACGATGGTATGTCTTTTTTAAAAAGTCGCTCTACTGATTTTTCCCCATATTTACTTACGAGAGAGTTTATATAAGCGGTTGGGTTGTCGATATTGGGGATACTCTCTTCTACACATTTGACAAGTTTTTTATACCACTCACTAGTGTTATATTTATTATTAACACTTGTATTATTATATACGCATTTTTGCGTAGGGGGGGTTTGCGGTTTTTGCGTATCCCCCTTGCGGTTTTTGCGTAAGGGTATGGGCTTAATTGTTATTTGCCTTTTGTAATTATCCTCAACCACAGAATGGATATAGTTTAACTCTTCTAATTTAGATATCACCCTAGAGACTTGGGACTGAGAAATACCAAAATTATCTGAGAAATACTTATTTGAAGCCCAACAGACCCCAGTTTTGTTGCTTAGGGCAGTTATTTCTCCATATATTAACTTAGCGGTGCTAGATATTCTTTTGTCGTACCTTACCTCCGAAATAATGACAGCATAATAATTCGGTTTTTCTTGTTCTTCCACCCTCTTTACCCCCATTCTTTTATAAAAGAGCCATCTACGGTGCATCGTAAACGGCTCTCAAATAACAAGTATGCACCCTTCCTAACTATAGTAATGTTAGCATAAGTGTTTACAAATTAGAATAGTAAAGTTTTCCACAGTTTTAGAAAGGGATATCGTCAATATTTACCTTGTTTATTTCTTCCTTACTGACTATCGAATTTGGCTTGTAGTCTGAGAGTAATCCTAGAGCTTCAGCAGCATCTTCGTCCATTAGAATATCATAATCAGGCATATTCTCTGCCTTTTTATCTGTTTTTCTGAATATAGCACCATACGAACCGTTGTTGTATTTTACCGAGATATATTTTAGCCCATTAGCTGACTCTTTGATCCACCCTGCACCTATTTTAGCTGATTTTTTCTTTTCCATTTTTACTCCTTATATTCCTAAATCTTTATTATTCTGTTGAACAACTTTGTTACTCACCTTATTGCCGTCATCATCTTCATCTGCAGCAATTCCTAAGATAGCTGACCAAGCATATCTCTTAAAATAAGTGAAAGCCGATCCGTAATCTTGGGGATTTGTTTCGGTTTTAGTCGCTAAGGTAGCTGTTTCTTCAATGACTTCGCCTGATTCGTGAATCAAAGTAGTTTTTAGAGCTATCTTGCCGTCAACATTGCTAATTTGCTGAGTAATTCCAAACCCATTCTTACCCATTATTGGTAAGGTATCGTCAACTAGGGTGTCAAAAGTAATATATTTACTCTTAAAGAACGGATTATCTGCCTCTTTTTTTATTCTTGGTAGTTCTTGTTGCATTTTGATAAATGCTTTTGCAAATTCTGTTTTCATTACGCCTCCTTTATCTTATTAACAATCTTTGTTAGTGATTTTATCTCTCTTATGTGGTATTCCATCATAGGTTCTAAAATATACACATCTTCTTCACTCTTAATTACGTCTATACAGGTCAAGGAAAAGAAAATGTTCAGATAGTTTTCTCCCGCCTCTCTTTGTAGTTGTAAGCCTAATGTGGCGAGAGCTTTCGGGAACTCTATCGCCCTAAATTCGCTGCCTTCCCAGCCGTATGTCACATTTTCGGTTCTTAATGCTATTCCTGCTACTGTCATTGTTTTATCCTTTTTACTATCTTTTCATTATTTACTATATACTTTAATTGGTCTAGCGTTAGGGTTATCCAATCGTCTTCACCATTAAAAAGACCCAATAATTCCCTAACTTCTCGGTCTGTGAATGGTAGTTTTTTTTCACGCATATTACCCCTTTCTATTTCTTTCGTTTTCAACATCGCTATTAGTTGACCTTGATTTCCACGCTGGGGATCTCTTGTACGCCTTCTTTAAATTATTGAGAATTTCCCTTTGGTTTCTATCTAGTGATTCTAAATCCCCAACACTTATCGGATTATTTTCAGATGTTTTTTCCAAAACTCTGTTAAAAGCGTCCCAATCACCTGAACCGCCACTTGTTTTTCCCTTTAGATACCTGTCTATCTGCTTGTCCATCTCTTTGAGCATTAGCTGGGTGACTTCTACTGGGTCTAATCCATCAATTTCCTGACTCCATTCAATCGTTATCGGTTCAAATTGAGCCACTTGTTTCGTTCTTTTTACTGTTATTACCATTACTTCTCCTTGTTGTATTCGTTTACCAAATCAAACAGGACATCAGACATCGTTTTCCCATTGTCCTCGCACTTCTTTTTGAACTTTTTAATGTTTTCTCTTCTGACTTTGTTTTGACCAGCTGAAGCTGATAAAATCTCTTTTGTTTCCATAATTCTCCTTTCCTATTATAGCACATTACTATAATATTTACCAGTGTTTACTACCTCTTTTCTACTAATTTTAGACATTCTTCGCAAAGGTCTTTTTCTCCTTCGGTATCATTGCCACAATTCACGCATTTTTTAGACATAGTCCACCCCCTCAACCTGTATACCTTCGTCTCCGTCTGCTGGACTGTTTGCTTCTTCCCAATCAACGAGGCATTTTGCAGAACAGAACAGTCTATCGTCTGATGGTTCGTCTGTGAGTCCCCAACCTAAATCGTTTTCGGGTATTCCTTTACCGCAAGAATCACATTTTTCTCCTGTTATTGCGTCTAATGGTTTTTGCCATTCTCCTCTTCCAAGTAGCTCGTCAAACTTCTTTTCTATCGGATCTCTTTCTTTTTCTATATTCTCTAGTTTATGTAATTGTTCCTCTAACCCTTCCATTGAATAACTTGAGATTTGACCGATAACTATTCCATTGTTGAGGATTTGTGCCTTATATTCAATCATTTTATCTCCTTATAATTGGTTAAGTATTTGTTCTCCGTACATTTTTCGGTTTCCCTCTATTCCATACCGTTCATACCCTTCAATGTTAGCTAGAAGCTCATAAGGACTCGCTGTTGCGTCTTTTAACACTTCGGCTAGGTTTCTATGGCTTCCTGCATCTCTCGGCATCTCAACATTCAAAGCCCACTCAATTTGTTCTTTTAAGTCGCAAGGCATATCATATCTTCTATTTGGATGCCATTGTCCCAATCCTAGAGCTAATCCACCATCTCCGTAATTCCCACAAGGTATTAAGTGGCTTTCGGCAATGAAATTCCCTGTAAGGTAAGCCGTGCCTTGTTTTGTAAGCCCATTTTCTTGTAAGATTCCCACAACTTCATTGATTCTCTCAACACTTACGGCTGAATGCGGTGAGGTTTCAACCGCCCATTTTTCAATCTTCACTTCTTGTGCTACAGCAATCGGTTCTTGAATCACTATCGGCTGAGGCTGTTCTATTTTTTGATAGAACAGCCCACCGATTACAAGCACCACAATAATTGCGTATGCTTTTTCCATTTATTTTTGCCCTTTGATTAAGTCTGCTATCGCATAAACTCCAATTACTCCACCGCAAATCATTTTACCAATTTCTGGTAAGTTGATATACCCAACTAGGTCAAGTCCGCCTGCAATCATAACAAGTGACAACGCTACGATTACGGTTGCTTTAGATTGTCTAGCTACTGTATTTCCTATTGTTTTAATTTCCATTTTTCACCTCCTCTCCATATTCTTTGACTGATTGTATTTCCTCGTCTTGAAAATCTATATCTATCGACTTGTCTGCATCATATTCTCCATTTAAAAACTTTTCTCTTGCTTCTTCTTCTGTTTCTGCCCAAACCTCCGTGTCTGTCCAGCATGTAGTTGTGGATGTTATTGTCCAATTTTTCATTTTCCCCATTATTTACCCCCTTTCAAGTAGTTTTTAATCTCTGCGTCTGTTAAATTGTGCATCAATTCTTTCAATTCTCTTTTTCTGTCTTCTCTTTTCTCTGCCCTAAACATACATTCAGGACTACAAAATCCTAGCGTGTGTGCTTGGTCGTTCATAGTCTTTACTTTCCCTTCATTTTTGTAGTTTTTACCGCATTGAAAACAATGTTCTTTCATTTTATCCTTCTTTCTCGCTGTTAAGCGTTTATTTATTTTTAATTGCTTGCTCAATACTTTGCTCCATTGTTTGATTATTTTGCCAGCTTAAAAGCGTTCTATTTACTTCCAAGCCCATTATAATCACGATTATTACTAGGATTATTGTTAAGATGTTTTTCATATTCTCCTTTCTCTTTTTAATAACTCACTATGGCAAGGGATTCGGCAATTTGTTCTGTTTCTAGCTAGTCAGCAAACATTTTGCCTCCTCAGCCCTTGCCTTAGTCAGTCATTAACTTTTAATAACTCATATAGATATAACACGCTTGACGCAATTTGAAGCGGTTAAACTCTTCCGAAGCTTCGGATCTCACGAAGCACTTGGTTGCGTTTGTTATACCTGTATCAGTTATTAATCTTCGGTTTTAACCTCTTTTACAGTCAATAGTTTAAGTTCTCCAAGCGACCAATCCCGTTGAAATCGCCCTCAAAGTCCGAAGTAGTCTATTTAATTGTTAAGGTTCTCTAGGATCAATATAGTTTACAGGCTTGTTTTAACACTTTATACTTTATTTATTCTAGCGTTGTGTTTCGCTATATCCTGCTTGCTATATTGTTAATGTCCTGTATTGTCTTTGCTATGGTGTAATTTTCTCACACTATCAATAGCTTGTCAAGTGTTTTATTGTCATTTGCTATAAATTAGCTATAAATAACTTATAATAACCATAAACAATTATATATTTCAAAAGCAATTAACCCCCTATAAACAATAACCCCTAATAAGTACATAACAATAAAAGCATACTATTAATACTCTATTATATAAGATCATTGCCTGGTAACTAGTAAACGCAGCAATGAATAGTCAAATGAATTTCAAAAGACAATGAACCCTCTTATAAGCCATTACAGTAAGGCTATAAGCTCATTAAAGGGTATTAAGGTGTAGTCAATACGTTCTTAAAGGTGGTTAATTATGTCAATTAGGAGTCCCCTTCTCTCGATCTATGCAATAAATGATACATAGTGGCTTACACAAGCCAAAGCACACATAGTCGTCCAATGTATATTGTGCGACACAGTTTCAAGATCATTCTCCCACTATAAAGCATATAGAAGCGTATTTAAGCACAAAGTATACTCAAAGTGTACACTATACAGGCACGGGGAGGGGTATGCATCTGTGCTTGGGTGGGGCTGTTCTTACTATAAGGGCAGT
>JALNZK010000140.1 GCA_023229365.1 Pseudomonadota bacterium
GTTCTCCGAGCTGTGATATAGTCCAGAAGGCGTAGGAGTTTTGTCGCAGAACGCTTCTTATGTCAACTCGCTGGGCTTAAAGTGGCTTTGTGTTTCCTACGCGCGTGGAGATTGGTGTGCGCGTGTTAGGGTAGACGCGGTGCGTGTCGGTGCGTGTCGGTTCTTGCTAAAAGCAACGCTAAATGTTATATACGCAAAGAACCGTCACAGGCGGCGCGTGACGTTTCTTGGACAAAGTAATCTTTGTGCTGACATTGACGGAGAATTGTAACGAATGCGGGCCCGTGGGTACATCGAAGAGCTGGCCGCGAACGGGCGGCACCACTTCAGGTCCGTCGAGGCCTTCCAGGCGATCGGTGGTAGCCAGGCTGCCGTACGAGCCCAGCTTCGCCGGCTGAAGGAGCAGGGGCTCATCGCCGAGCCCGCGCGCAGCTTCCACGTGATCGTGCCGCCAGAGTACCGGCGGCTCCGCTGCCTGCCCGCAGAGCAATTCGTCGATCAGCTCATGAAGGTCGGGGAGGAGCCCTACTACGTCGGGCTGCTGTCCGCGGCCGAGAGGCACGGAGCGGCGCACCAGCGTCCGCAGTCCTGCCAAGTGATGGTGCGGAAGAACCGCGCGGCGCTGTCGTGCGGAGAGGTGCGGGTCGAGTTCATCGCCCGGGGTGATCTCGAGAAGATGCCCGTCGCCACGGTCAACACGCCGCGCGGAGTTCTTCGTTACGCGACCCCGGAGGTGACGGCGCTCGAGCTCGTCGGCTACCCGAAACATGCCGGCGGCCTGAGCAACGTCGCGACGGTCGTGGCCGAGCTCGCCGAGGGACTCGACGCGGGCAAGTTGCTCGAGGTCGCTCGGCTGTCGCCCATCAGCTGGTCGCAGCGACTCGGCTACCTTCTCGAACTGGTCGGCCGCGAAGACATTGCCAACGCCATCCAGCCCTTCGTCCAGGAGCAGGCGAGGAGCTACACGCCGCTACGACGCACGGCGGCCATCGCGTCGGCGAAGCGCAGCGCGAAGTGGAAGCTCATCATCAACGCCGAGGTGGAGCCCGAGGCGGTAGGAGACAACGATGCATGACCTCGGCATGCTGATGACGTTCGCCGGCGGCCTGGCTGGAGCCCTGGTGCTCGGCTTCCTCGCCCACCGGCTGAAACTATCCCCCATCGTCGGCTACCTGCTGGCTGGTGTCCTGGTCGGCCCCTTCACGCCTGGCTTCGTCGCGGACCGTGCCGTAGCGGAGCAGTTCGCGGAGATCGGCGTCATCCTGCTGCTCTTCGGAATCGGCCTGCGCTTCCATCTGCGCGAGCTCATCGCGGTCTGGAAGGTGGCGCTTCCCGGTGCGCTCATCCAGAGCACCATCTCGACGACGATGCTCGCGGTGCTGCTGCACCTGATGGGTTGGAGCTGGATCTCCGGGTTCATCCTGGGCATGGCGATCTCGGTCGCCAGCACGGTGGTGATGGCCCTGGTGCTCGCCGAACGACATGACCTCCACGCGCCTATCGGTCACATCGCGATCGGCTGGACCGTGGTGGAGGACCTGCTGACGGTCGGCTTGCTGCTCCTCCTGCCGATACTGTTCGGCCCGGGTGGCGGCACCGGCGATGGCGCGGGTGCAGCGCTCGGGCTTGCGGCGGTCAAGGTCATCGGGCTCGTCGCGGTGGTCGTGGTCCTCGGGCGGTGGGCGATCCCTTGGGCACTCAATCAGATCGAGAAGACCCGCTCGCGCGAGCTCTTCACCTTGGCGGTGCTGGTTCTCGCGGTGGGTATCGCGGTCGGCTCGGCCAAGCTCTTCGGAGTGTCGATGGCGCTCGGCGCGTTCCTTGCCGGGTTGGCCGTCGGTCGCTCCGAATTCGCGGCACGTGCCGCGGGCGACGCCGTGCCCATGCGGGACGCCTTCGCCGTGCTCTTCTTCGTCTCGGTCGGCATGCTCTTCGACCCGCGGAGCCTCGTGCAGACGCCGCTGGTGATAGGTGTGGTGCTGTTCGTCGTGGTGATCGGAAAGCCCGTGGCGGCCATGTTGACGGTTCGGCTCCTCGGACGTCCTTTCGCGACTGCGATTCCGGTCGGCGCGGCGTTCTCGCAGGTGGGCGAGTTCAGCTTCATCCTCGGGACCGTGGCGCGGCAGCTCGGGCTCCTCAACGACGCGGGCTGGAACGCGCTGGTGGCGGCCTCCATCATCTCGATAGCGATCAACCCCACCATCTACCGCTGGGCGCGCAGGCTCTCGTCCTCGGCGCCGAAACTCGCAGCAGTGGCCCCCGGCGAACGACCCGTGGTCGACCCGAATCACTGCATTCTGGTGGGCTATGGCCCGGTGGGGAGGATCGTCCATCGACTCCTCGCCGACCGCGGCACGTCGGTCACCGTCATCGACCTCAACCTCGACACTGTACGGAAGATGAAGGCCGATGGAGTGAAGGCGCTGTACGGTGATGTGCTGCGTTCGGGAACCCTCGAGGATGCCGGCATCGCGACCGCCGGTAGCCTCATCCTGAGCGCCGACGTCGAGGACGCGGCCGAGATCATCAGGCAAGCGCGGATGCTCAACCCCGACCTGCGTGTCCTGGTACGCTGCACTCACCTCCGTGACGCTCCAGCCTTGAAAAGCGCGGGCGCCAGCGTGGTCGCCGCGGGTGAAGCCGAGGTGGGCGTGGCGCTCGTCGAGGCGATGACCGCCGATCACGTGACCGAGTGTGGGGCGCAGGCAGACCAGCGCCAGGCGGTCCGTGCGCGGCTCTACGGCACAGGTTCATCCGTCCCGCCGTCAACCGAGGCGTGAGTATCGGATCGGCTCAACGCGAATCTGAGACGAGGACATCCGTGCGAGCGGCGCGGACTATCTTCTTCGTGACGCTGCCCAGGAAGAACTCCTCGAGGACCGACTGATTCTTGCCCACGACGATGACGTCTGCGCCGTAACGCACGGCCGCGCCCGGGATCAAGGTCGACGGCCCCCCGTGTCGGACGTGGCGCTCGAGATGCCGATCGCTCGGCACGGGACACCGCTCGAGCAGCTCGGTCAGGCCCCGGACAGCCTCGCCCTTGGCCGCCGCGCGGTGCTTCGCGAGCGTTTCTCCGGACGCGTGATGACTGATGAGCTTCATCTCGAACGGCGGCTCGTAGGCATGCAGGACATGCAGGCGTGCCCGCTCGGACAGTGCGACCGCGGACATGACGACCGAGCACGACACCGGCGCGAGCGCCACACACGCCAGGATGGTTCCGTAGTTCTCCTTCGGGGCGTCTTTCACGACAAGGGTGTCTCCGATCCAGCGCTCCAGGACTCGTTCGGCCGTCGTGCCGATCAGCGCGTCCTTGAACGAGCGTTCGCCTCGGCATCCGACCACAACGAGGTCAGCGGACAGCCGCATCGCTTCGCTCGCCAACGTCGCGGCTGCACCTCCCTTGAGGAGCTTGATGGTCGCGGTGACGTCGTGCTTCCGAGCCAGCGCTCGCGTCTCCTCGAGGTGCCGTTCAATGACTGGGTCCGGACCCGTGCGAAAGGAACGATCGACGTCGAGTTCCCTGACGGCCGCGCGGTCAAGCCGCGGGGTGACGTGGACGATCTCCAGCTTGGCGGAATGCTCGGTGGCGAGCAGCGCGGCGCGCACCACCGCGTGGGACGCGGAACGAGAGAAGTCGGTCCCTACCAGAATTCGCTTGAGTACCTTCTGCTTCGCCTCCATCTGATTCACGTCTCCTGCCAGACGAGAATCCGCGGAAGCGGTGAGCTGTCAGGTGAGTCGTAGGCTTCGGCGAATCCTCGTCGAGTCGAGTATCTCGATCCGCGCCCCACGGGTCAACCCTTTGTCCTGGTTGTTGTCCTGGTTGTCCTGCGAGCGTGGTCTCTGGCTAGGCCGAGGTCGATGTGACGCTCGTCGAAGCGGTGATGGCCAGCGAAGAGGTAGACCATGCCAAGGCAGCGGAACGGCGCGACGCCGACCGTGCCCAGCTCTACGACCCACCAGAGAATCGCTGAGGAAGATCAGCGATCGCGGCGCTTCGCTGCAGCTTCGCCTTCTTCACGCGTGAACATGCGGTGGCACTTCCGGCAGCGGTAGCGCTCGCCCTTCGGTTTGCGAGCACGAGCCTGCACTTCACCGCAGTGCGGGCATGCGAGCTTGATTAGAGCGGCAGCGGCCGCAGCTCCGAAGATCCATACCACGCGATCAGTCTACGCATTTCCCCGGTCATTCGCAAAAAGCTCTCGCTTGGTTGCTGCGGTTGTCCCCTTCGCGACCAGATCTGGCTTTGCCTCTCCGGAACCACTCCGAGGAGGCGACCCATGAAGTCCTGGTACGAGAGCAAGACGATCTGGCTGGGCCTGGCAACCATCGTGACCGCGGTCGTCTCGGCCGTGGCCGGCGGGGCCGGCTGGCAGCAGGCGGTGCTCGCCGCCGTCGGCGCCGCGAACATCTTCCTGCGCACGCAGACCGACAAGCCCGTGGGGAAGTAGCTGTCCCCGTCTTCGCGTGACGGTGCTTTGCCCTCACGGAGGCGGGGCGGTGGACCCAGGCCGGTTCACGATCCCGTGGGCTCCCCGACCCGGCGACGCGGGTTGACCGACCCCGCCTCCACTTGCTCGGGAGAGCCCTCGATGGAGCGCACGCTGAACGTCTTCGTCATCCCCGCCGACCGGTCCCCGGCCGGGCCGCCCAAGCTCTCCGAGCTGTGATATAGTCCAGAAGGCGTAGGAGTTTTGTCGCAGAACGCTTCTTATGTCAACTCGCTGGGCTTAAAGTGGCTTTGTGTTTCCTACGCGCTCGGCGGAGGGGGCGGTGACGTTGAGCAACGGGCCGATCTCGGTCGACGCCGAGCGCGGCGCGCAGGACCGCGCGCTCAAGGCGGTCATCGACGCGCTGGTCGGGAGCGTTCTCAAGTCGCTGGACGGGATCGAGTCCCGGTAGCCCGCCGCGAAAAGAACGGAGGACGAGCGATGGATTCGAGCGCATCGCCGACAGGCGCCGCTCCAAAGGCCAAGCGGAAGATCCGCAACTTCCTCATCGACCGGAGGTTCCAGCTCGGCTGGGTCGCGCGCGTGGCGTTCGTCACGGCGCTCATCCTCGGCGCCATGGGCTACTTCCTGTTCGGCACGCTCTCCGAGTCCACCGAGATGATGGTCGCCCAGACGCTCGGGGTCGAGGGGCTCGCCCCGAGCGCGCAGCAGGCGTTCATCGACCAGGGCGAGCGCGACAAGCGCTCCACCGTCTTCTCCCAGCTGTGATATAGTCCAGAAAACGTAGGAGTTTTGTCGCAGATCGCTTCTTATGTCAACTCGCTGGGCTTAAAGTGGCTTTGTGTTTCCTACGCGCGGATACGCGCCGGGTTTCATCGAGAAGCGGCGAGCGCGAAGATCGCTCAGCCGTAGATCATCGCGAGCACTTCTTCGAGCTTCTCCTCGTCGACCTCGTCGAACGCTTCGAAGTCCGCGCTGTCCACGTCGAGCACCCCGATGATCTCGCCGGTCCCGTCGCGGAGCGGCACGACGATCTCGGAGTTCGCCCGGCCGTCGCACGCGACGTGGCCCTCGAAATCCCGGACGTCGGGCACGATCACCGTCGCCCGGCGATCGATCGCAGCCCAGCAGACGCCCCGGTGCGGCGCGAGCACGACGCACGCCGGAGCCCCCTGGTACGGCCCGACGATCAGCCGCCCGCCGTCGAGCAGGTAGAACCCGGTCCAGAAGAAGTGCTTGAGCTTGCTCTGCAGCACCGCGGCCGCGGTCGCCATGCGCGCGGTCGGCTGGCGCGACTCGAGGAACTGGGCGCGCAGCTTGAGGATCGCCTCGTCGTAGATCTCCCGCTTCTGTCTCTTGTCCACGGCTGCCCTCCCGCGCAGCCCCCCGGATGACTCCAATATCCCGGAAGAGGGCGCGCGCGACAAGACAAAGAGCGCCCTTCCCCGCGGTCCGGCGCCTTGCGGCGTTCCCCGCCGGACGGTAGTGTACGGCTTCCGGGAGGAGGCACGATCATGTCCGACAACACGATCTGCGAGGACGACGCGGTCTGCGAGGTCGTCGACACCGCGTTGATGGAGCTCTGGAGGACGGCCAACACCCTCTCGCGCATCCGCCCGCCGAGGTCGAAGCGCTACCGCGTGACGATCTTCGGCTCGGCGCGCATCCGACCGGCGGACGCGCTCTACCTGGACGTCCAGGAGCTCTCGCGGCGCCTCTCCTCGCTGGGGTGCGACATCGTCTCCGGCGGCGGCCCCGGGCTGATGCAGGCCGCCAACGAGGGCGAGAACCTCGGCGACCCCGAGAACAGGACGCGCTCCATCGGCGTCCGCGTCGAGCTGCCGTTCGAGCAGGGGGCCAACCCGTTCGTCGAGAAGGGGTTCGTGCACCAGAGCTTCTTCACCCGCCTGCACCACTTCACGAGGCTGAGCGACGCCTTCGTCGTCGTCGACGGCGGGATCGGCACCGCGCTGGAGACGCTGATGATCTGGCAGCTCCTCCAGGTCAGGCACCTCGCGGACGTGCCCCTGATCTTCGTCGGCCCCATGTGGCGCGGGCTCGTCGAGTGGGCGCGCGCCGCCATGGTCGGGCACGACCCGCCGCTGTGCGACCCGGCGGACCTCGACATCCCACGCTGCGTCGACACCGTTGCGGAGGCCGTCGCCCTCATCGAGGCCCACAAGGCCCGGAGCCGGGGCTAGATCGTGGGAGCCGTTCGCGCCGCGCGCCTCTTCGGTGTCCTGGCCGCGCTCTTGGCGGGAGGGTGCGCGTCGCTCGCGATCGAGATGCCGCGGCACGTCACGCTGAAGGCCGGCGAGAACGCCGAGATCGTCGGCGCCCTCGTCGACGCCAGGACTCCGGTCGGCGGGGTCAACGTGGTCGAGGGACGGCTGCCGCCGGGGCTCGCGCTGGAGTTCGTCCGCGAGGCGCGCGAGTTCGCCATCCGGGGCGTCCCGTCCGAGGCGGGGCGGTACGAGGTCGGCATCTCGGCCTGGAGCTACGGCACCAACTTCCCGGGCGACAGGGCGACCGTCACGGTGTCCATCTACGTCGTGGAATGATCTTCCTGGCGCGGGCTACAGCGGCGGGACGGTGGCGGGGTTGAGCTCCGCGCGGCGCAGCTCGAACCAGACGTCCATGGTGCCCGTGGCCGCCTCGCACCCCGTGCCCGAGCACGGATCGGCGGCGTTCACGATCGTGATCGTACCGGAGGTCGCCACGGCCTCGATCCAGGCGTTGCTGATGTCGAGGCCGAACGCGGCGTACTCGGCGTGCAGCACCCACGCCGCGAACGCGGCCGGATCCTCGGACAGATCCAGCACCTCCCCGTCGAGCCAGCTGTCGCCGGGGATGGTGACGTTCAGCTTGTACCCGTTCGCATCCAGGAGCGTCCTCGGCTTGATCCAGGCGAACCGGATCTCGTCGGTCGTGTACGCCGGCCCCCCGTCGCTCACGCCGGCGTCCTCGATCAGCTCGCCGGCCGCGATCGCGAAGCCCGGGTTGAACGCCACCGACACGCAGCCGAAGCTGTTCGCGAACGGGAAGGCCTCTGCTACCGGGGTCTCGCCCACCGGCGCGACCACGAGCTCGAACTCGGCCTTGACCTGCCCGAGCGGCACGCAGCCCTCGGCGCCGACGTCGAACTCCACGCACGCGGTGTCGCTGCCCTCGCACGGCGAGAACGGGCCCGCGTCGCTCGCGCCCGCGTCCGCCGGCTCCACCGCGCACTCCGGGAAGCAGTAGTTCGAGGTGATGTTCGGGTAGAACGGTGAGTCGACCCACAGGAGCTCCGAGCAGACCGTGCCCGCCGCACACGGGTCCGAACCGAGATCGCACAGCTCGGTTGGGATCGCGGCCGGGTCCGAGCAGTCGATGTCGAGCGTCAGCTCGGTGCCGCCGTCCGCGTCGGTGTCGGTGTCGGTGTCGGTGTCGGTGTCGGTATCCGAATCGGTGTCGGTGTCGGTGTCGGTGTCGGTGTCGGTGTCCGTATCGGTGTCGGTGTCTGAATCCGTGGACGCGTCGAGGCCACCGTCGGCGTCCTCCTTGCTGTCCGAGCACCCGACGATCACGACCAACAGCAACCAGCAAAGAACCCGTCCTGAATCGAAAAGCGCGCGCGACATGTGTCCCTCCTCGTTGGAAATGCCAATCGCCCGGTTAATTTCCAGGATATTGGATCATCGTCCGTCGTTCTGCAACCGCCTTCATGTGCAACAACACTGACAACACTGTGGCGCCAGCGCAACGGTTCGGATGTCCCCGTCTGCGCGGGGATCCTTTGCGCGTTCGCGCCCGCCTGTCACGGAACCTTGCGGAATCCCGACGGAACCGCGCGTTTCCCGCCATCTTCACCGCCGCGCCGGGCGATCTGGTACGCGATCTGCACGAGGCGAGCGCAGCGAGGTGATCGATGCGCGGATTCGTCGGCAGTTTCGGGAGGGGTTTTTCGGCGTCGCTCGGGCTCCTGTGGCGGATCGTCGGGTTGCGCGACCCGCTGAGCGCCCTCGCGTTCCTGTTCACGAGCGCGATGTACGTGTTCTTCAAGGTCTCGCTCGGCCTGTTCCTGGTCGCGGACGCGGAATACGGCTTCTCCTTCGTCTCGCCGCCGTTCTCGCTGCTCATGGCGTCCAGCGACGTCGTGATCTCCTACGCCTGCATCGCGGCGCTCGAGCGGCTCGCCCCGCGCAGGTTCCTGGGCGCGGCCCTCGCGGCGACGCTCGCCGGGACCGCGGTGTTCCTCGTGTGCAACTACTCGGCGTACACCTACTTCAAGAGCTTCGTCACCTACGGCCTCATCCGCTTCAACGGCGCCGGCGCCGGCGAGCTCTTCGGCTACCTGTTCGAGTCGGTCGACGGGCTGTTCGTCGGGTTCGGCGCGGCCGCGCTGGCGCTCGTCGCGGGTTTCGCCGTCGCGGCTCGCCGGGTCCGGGCGATCGAGCGCGCGCTGCGGCGCGTGGCCATGGCCGCCGCGATCGCGACCGCCGCCGCCGGGGCGTCGTGGGCGGGGCTCGCGCAGCTCGGCTGGGACCAGACCGGGAGGCTCGTCCGCGATCCGCTCGTCGACATCGTGCAGTCCACCGTCGAGGGGCTCGTCCTCGAGCGCTCCGCGATGGGCGCGGACGCGGCCTTGAGCTTCGCGCCCCCCGAGGCGCTCCTCTTCGGACGCGCGCCCGAGGCGCTCCCGGCCGGGTTCGAGGCGCCTCGGCTCGCGAAGCCGAACGTGCTCGTCGTGCTCGTCGAGTCGCTCCCCCTGTTCCAGACGCCGCTCGCCGACCCGGAGAGCCCGCTCGACGTCGTCGCCGATCTCGCCCCCGAGTCGCTCGTGTTCGGCTCGTACCGCACCGTGTTCCCGGCCACGAGCCGCAGCCTGATCGCGATGCACTGCGCCGCGTACCCGGACAACGGGTTCGACACGATCTCGCGCTACATGACCGACTTCGCCTGCGCGCCGCTCCCCGCTGTCCTCGGGCGGGCCGGCTACCGGACCGGCATGTTCCACGCGTCGATGCTCACCTACGACAACCTCGACAGGACCGGGATGATGCGCTCGTACGGCGTCGTCGAGGACTACTTCACGTTCAAGGATCGCTCCGCGAGCGCCGGGATCGCCGACCGCGCGGTGGAGGAGGAGGTGGTCGCCGAGAGGGTGCTCGAGTTCATGCGGCGCGGCGGGGACGAGCCGTTCTTCGCCACCTACTTCGTCTACTGGACGCACTCGCCGTACGCCGTGCCGCCGGGCGAGGCGCGGCAGCCGGAGGGGACGCCCCTCGAGCGCTACCGCGCGAGCCTCGCCTACGTGAACGGGGTGATCGCGCGGCTGTTCGCGGACATGAAATCCGCCGGGCTCTGGGACGACACGATCGTCGTCCTCACCGCGGATCACGGCGAGGCGTTCGGCCTGCACCGCGGCGTGTACAACCACTCGAGCCACGTGTACGAGGACACGATCCGCATCCCGCTCGTCGTCAAGGTGCCCGGGCTCGACCGCGGCCACGCCGTCGCGCGCCCCGGGACGAACGTCGACTTCGCGCCCACGCTGCTCGGCCTGCTCGGGCTCGAGGCGCCGGCCGCGTGGGAGGGGCAGGATCTCCTGTCCGACGCCTACCGCGCGCGGCCCGCGCTCGTCTTCTCGAGGTCCACCGCGCTCGCGAACGGCATCGTCGACGGGAGCTACAAGTACATCCGCTACCTCGACGGCGGCGGCGGGGAGCACTTCTACGACCTCGAGAAGGATCCGTTCGAGCGGGTCGATCTGATCGCGCAGCGGCGCGCCGAGGCCGACGCCTACGAGGCGATCATCGGCCCGTGGCTCGCGCGGGAGCAGGCCCGGATCACCGCCCGCCCGAAGCCCTGAAACCGGGGGTCGGCCTGGATCGACCGCGTCCCTCGTGCTAAGTTGCCCTGGCTCCCGTACGGGGCCGAACGCGAGGCGAACATGAAGGCTAAAATCCTGAAGACCGACACGCGGAAGTGCAACGGCGCGCGGGTGTGCGAGACGACCTGCTCCAAGGCGTTCTTCAAGGTCGACGATCCGGCGTGCTCCTCCATCCGGTACAGCCGGGAAGGAGAGGGCGCGCACGCGCTGAACGTCTGCAACCAGTGCGGCGAGTGCATCGCGATCTGCCCGGTCGAGGCGCTCTACCGCAACAAGGTGGGCGTCGTGATGGTGAACAAGAAGATCTGCGTCGGCTGCTTCATGTGCATCGGCTTCTGCCCCACGGCGTCGATGCGCAGGGCGCCCGGGCGAACCGAGCCGTTCAAGTGCACGTCCTGCGGGCTGTGCGCCAAGGCGTGCCCGACCCAGGCGCTCGCGATCGTCGAGGAGGAAGTGCGATGAGCCGCGACTACACGAAGCGCACGGACTACACCGCGAAGGCGGGCGACATGAAGGCCGCGCACAAGGTGCTCGCGACCTGGTCCTACGAGCCCGGGCTGCCCGTGCGGGGCTACAACGATCGGATGCTGTACGTCGATCTCACGACGCTGCGCATCGAGGAGCGGCCGCTCGAGCCTGTGATGAAGGAGAAGTTCGTCGGCGGGCGCGGCTTCGGCCTGTGGCGGCTGTGGCAGGACATCCGGCCGACCACGAAGTGGAACGATCCGGAGAACGCGATCGTCATCTCCCCGGGCCCGCTCGGCGGCAACACGCAGTACCCGGGCTCGGGCAAGTCGCTCGTCGTGAGCCTCTCGCCGCTGACCGGCGTCCCGATCGACTCCAACGTCGGCGGCTACTTCGGGCCGCTGCTCAAGTTCTCCGGCTTCGACGCGCTCGAGGTCCAGGGGAAGGCGGCGCAGGAGGTCGTGGTCTTCATCGACGGCCCGGCGGGCACGGTGACGATCGAGGAGGCGCCGGCCGAGGATCCGAACAGCCACGTGGCGGCCGAGCAGTTCACGCACGAGTACGCCGCCGACGAGGCCGACCGGCGCAACGTGTCGGTCATCGCGGCCGGCCGCGGCGCGGATCACGCGCTGATCGGCTGCCTGAACTTCTCCTGGTACGACGTGCGGCGGCGCAGCGCCCGCCTCAAGCAGGCCGGCCGCGGCGGCATCGGCACCGTGTTCCGCGACAAGAAGCTGAAGGCGATCATCTCCCGGGGGCCGGTCGTCAAGGGCGACATGAACACGCCCGCCGACCTCGATCGCGTCGCGGCCGCCGGGATCAAGCTGCACAAGGAGCTCCACGACTACGACGACAAGCAGTGCCGCATGCGGAGGCAGGGCACGGCGCACCTCGTCGAGGTCATGGACGCGTACGACCTCCTGCCGGTCCACAACTTCCAGTACGGCAAGCACGCCGACGTCGCCGGCATCGCCTCGCCGGTCTGGGACGAGCGCTTCACGCAGGGGATCCCGGACGGGTGCTGGTACGGCTGCTCGATGGCGTGCTCCAAGGGCGCGGACGGGCACGTCCTCATGACCGGCCCGTACAAGGGCGACGTCGTCACCGTGGACGGCCCGGAGTACGAGACCGCCGCGGGGGTGGGCGCGAACTGCGGCATCTTCCAGGCGGACTGGCTCCTCGAGGCGAACTTCTACTGCGACACCTACGGCCTCGACACGATCAGCTTCGGCACTGCGACGGCGTTCGCCATGGAGTGCTGGCAGCGCGGCGTGCTGAACGCGGAGCGCACGGGCGGGCTCGATCTCTCGTGGGGCAACGGCCCGTCCCAGCTCGAGCTGCTCCACCAGATGGCCCGCGGCGAGGGGTTCGGCGTCACGGTCGGGCAGGGCGTGCACAAGATGCGGCTCCTGTTCGCCGAGAGGGGGTGGGGCGACGCGCGGCTCCTGCGGGACATCGGGATGGAGGTGAAGGGGCTCGAGTACTCGCAGTACGTCTCCAAGGAGTCGCTCGCGCAGCAGGGCGGCTACGCCATGACGAACAAGGGTCCGCAGCACGACGAGGCGTGGCTCATCTTCATGGACATGGTGAACAACCACATCCCGACGTTCGCGGACAAGGCCGAGGCGCTCTACTACTTCCCCATGTTCCGCACGTGGTTCGGGCTGAACGGCCTGTGCAAGCTGCCGTGGAACGACGTCGAGCCGGGCGACAACGCGAAGACCGCCGAGCCGGCCAAGGTGCCGGAGCACGTGCAGAACTACTGCGACGTCTTCGCGGGCATCACGGGCCGCGAGCTCACCAAGGACGGGCTCATCCGGATGTCCGAAACGGTCTACAACTTCCAGCGCGTGTTCAACCTGCGCATGGGGTACGGCACGCGGGAGCACGATCGCGGCCCGTACCGCGCCATGGGGCCGGTGACCGTCGAGGAGTACGAGTCGCGCGCCGAGCGCTACGACAAGCAGCTCAAGGAGAAGGCGGGCGTCGATCCGGCGGGCAAGGGCACGGCCGAGAAGGTGAAGCTCCTGCGCGCGTACCGCGAGAAGCAGTACGAGAGCCTCCTCGACGCGGTGTACAAGCGGCGCGGCTGGACCGCGAACGGCGTGCCCACGATCGAGCACCTCACAGAGCTCGGGCTCGACTTCCCCTGGTTCCTCGACGTCGTCCGGCCGCACCTGTAGCGGCGGCGGAGCTCCTCAACGGCCCCCCAACGCCGCGCGGAGATCAGACCGATCGGACCGATCCGACTGATCCGACGGATTGGCGCGCGGCCTTCCGACGCGGTAACGTAGTTTTATAGCGAGGGGATAGGTGTCAGACCCTTCCACTTTCCAGTTTTAATCCAAACAATCTCGAACCCATAGCCCTTCACGCAGCTTTCAGCAGCCTCTGTGTCGTGCGGTCGATGCGCCACACCGGGAGTCACGCCGTGAGTCGGATTCGCGCTTCTCCCGGCTGTGTTATAGTCCGCGAGGGGTCGAGCTTCGTCGCGGATCGGATCTCATGACAAGTTCCCGAAACGAAAGCGCGCTCGTCCGGCTCATGCGCCGAAAGAGATCGTCGTGGTCCCTTTCTCTCGTCCTCCTGATCTCGTGCGCCGCGCTCGAGCTTCGTGCCGACGACGGCGACGGCGAGCGGGCGGTCCGGGTCGGGGTCTACGAGAACAAGCCGAAGATCTTCACCGACGGGAAGCGGAACGCGTCGGGCATATTCATCTCGATACTCGAGGAGATCGCGCGCAAGGAGCGCTGGCGGGTGACCTACGTGCCGTGCGAGTGGTCCGGCTGCCTCGACCTTCTGAGCGGCGGGCGGATAGACCTCCTGCCCGATGTCGCCTACTCGCCCGATCGGGCGCGGCGGTTCGACTTCCATGCGGAGGAGGTGGTCGACAGCTGGTCGGCGGTCTACGCCCCGAGCGGGTGGGAGATAGAACGGTTGGCGGACCTCGACGGCCGCCG
>JALNZK010000141.1 GCA_023229365.1 Pseudomonadota bacterium
GGCTCTCTCTGTCGGGCTGCCTGTTGCACGCCGCGGCGGGAACCACGATGTGTGCCGAATCGGCGGAATCAGGAAAGACGCGGATATTCGCAGTTGCGCGTCACCGTGAGCGGCGGCGACGCCGGCGTTCGGCGGCGGGCGCCGTCATTCCGTCACGTGGCAACGCGGAACAACCACTACTGCAACGCGGAACAGTCGCGTGGCAACGCCTGCCGAATGACCCTGACACTTCTTCGCGGGCGCCTTTACTTTTCCGCGGCGATCCGTGACGCTCCGCCCATGGATGCGTCCATCGCCCTCGCCGCCGCCGGGTGGGGCGCCTTCGCGGCGTCCTCGATGCCTTTGGGCGCGACGCTCGGGATCGCGCTGCGGCCGTCGCGGAAGATCACGTCGTCGGCGATGGCGTTCGGCGCGGGCGCGCTCCTGTTCGCCTTCACGGTGGAGCTGTTCGGCCGCACGCTGTACGGCGAGGGCGAGCACGCGGTCGACGCGGCGCTGCTCCTCTCGGCCATCGGCGGCACGCTGCTCGGCGGCATCCTGTTCGACCGGCTGAACCGCCTGCTCGACGGCCACGGCGGCTTCCTGCGCAAGGGGGCGCTCATCCGCAAGCACATCGCGCGGGAGCGGCGGGGCGAGGCGCGGCGGCTGCTGAAGGCGCTCGGGCGCGTGCCCTTGTTCCGCGCGCTGCCGGCCGACGAGATCGTCCGCCTCCTGCCCGACATCACCGTCGCCGAGCTCGCGGCGGACGAGGCGGTCTTCCGTGCCGGGGACGAGGGCGACTGCCTGTACGTGGTCGAGGCGGGCACGGTCTCCATCGTCGGCGCGGACGGCGAGGAGATCGCGGTGCTCGAACCCGGATCGGTGTTCGGCGAGATGGCGCTCGTCACCGGCAAGCCGCGCAGCGCGACCGCGACCGCGCGCGGCCCGGTCAGGCTCTGGCGCCTCGAGCGCGACGACTTCGACCGGCAGGTCGCCGCGTCGCCGGCGCTCAAGGAGGCGTTCCGCCGGGTGACCGAGGAGCGTCTGCACGCCATGGCGGGCCGCGAGCGGGTCGCCGCGGGCGAGGTGTCGGATTGGGTGCGGCGCGCGATGTCCGGGCTGGTCGAGAACGTCCAGTCGCGGAGCATGATCGATCTCCAGCGCGCGGAGCTGAGCGCGCACGGCAACGCCGCGATGGCGATCTGGCTCGGCAACGTCCTCGACTGCATCCCGGGCTCGCTCGTCATCGGCATGCTCGTCGTCGGCGCGGCCGCCGAGGGCGGATCGCCGAGCGTCGCGTTCATCGCGGGCGTCTTCCTCGCGAACCTGCCGGAGTCGATGTCCAGCGCCGTGACGATGCGCGAGGGCGGCATGAAGCCCGTGCAGGCGATCCTGATGTGGTCGTCGCTCTGCGCGCTCACCGCGATAGGCGCGTGCGTGGGCGCGATGCTGTTCCCGGCCGAGCCCGCCGGCACGACGCGGTACGTCGTCTCGGCCATGGAGGGGCTCGCCTCGGGCGCGATGCTCACGATGATCGCGGAGACGATGCTCCCCGAGGCGTTCGAGCACGGCGGCAGCTCCGTCACCGGCATCTCGACGCTCCTCGGCTTCCTCGCGGCGCTGTCCATCGAGCTGCTCCGCTGAGCGGGGTCGCGCCGAATGACTCGGAGCACTTCTTCGCGCACTTCTTCGCCGCAACAACGGGGCGCGGACGGATCAACGGGCGCGGCAAGCAGCGCCCCTACTGTCTCTCGGTCCTGGGGTTGATCGTCACCTCGCCGAGGTAGACGCGGCCGCGCTCGTCGGTCCGGCTCTTCCCGCTCACCGGGACCGGCCTCCCGCCCTCCTGGAAGCCGATCCACAGGCCGTACTTCCCGACCTTGCTCTTGTACATGTCGATGTGGATGGAGTGCCTATCGACGACGTACTCGCCCGGCCGCCAGAGGTTCGGCGGGAAGAGCCCGCCTATCGGATCGTGATCGCCCTTGATCGGCTTGCCGCCCTCGGCCTCGGGCACGAGCGCGACCACGAGCTTCCACGCCCCGACGGGCGCGATTGAAAGGAAGACGTAGTCCACCTCGACCGTGCCCGCGAGCTTGACGTCCGCGCGCCGCACGGTCACGCCCACGAGCTCCACCGCGTCGCCGAACACGTCCCCCAAAGGCTGCGCGAACGCGGGCCGCACGGGGCCCACCCAAGGCCCGACCTTGCGCCGGATCGCCTCGGCGCCGAGCGTCGCGCGGGCGCGGCTCCCCTTGACCTGTGCGTTGATCAGCACGAGGCGGTTGTCCGAGATCTCGAGCCCCTCGCCCGCGACCTCGAAGCGCTTGTCCGACTTCTCGTTCCAGAAGCCCACCGCGAGACGCGCCCGCTCGCCGGCCCAGTCCGCCGGGATGTGCACCGAGTGCTCGTCGACGACGTACTCGCCCGGCCGCCACTTGCGGATCGGGTACGCCCCGCCCACGGGCTCGTGGTCGGCGTTCAGGTAGCCGCCCTTGTCCTTGAGGACGTGGACGAACAGCTCGGCCCCTGCGGGCGGCTTCTTCAGGCACTTGAAAACGTACTTCGCGCGCACGTCGCCACCCGCCTCGAGCGCGAGCGGGCTCACCTCGTAGCCGACGAGCTCGATCGAGTCGCCGAACCGCGCCGAGATCCGGTTCGCGATCTCGGGAGGCGCCTTAAGGACCCGCCCGACCGCGAGCCCCTTCTCCCAATCCCTGTAGCGGCGCTCGATCGACGCCTTCCACTCGAGGATCTCCTTCTTGCGCGACGCGAGGAACGGCTCGCCGTACAGATCCTTCCCCGCGAGATCGTCGCGCTCGAGCTCGTCGACGGCGTCGTTGTAGACCTCCATCGGCTGCGACTCGTAGTGGTAGATCGTCTTGATCGGGCCCTCGCGCACCGCCGCGCACTGGTTGTTGAACCAGCACGCGTGGAAGAGCTTTCGGTCGTCGGGCACGGGCGCGAGGAGGCTCTGCCCCTCGAAGGAGCCCTCCTTCGCCTCGAGGCCGAGGAGGTCGGCCACCGTCGGGACGAGGTCGAGGTGCGAGCGGACCCCCTCGACGCGCCCGGGCGGCGGCAGGAACCGGGGGCCGTGGATCAGCGCCGCGCTCCTGAGCCCCTCCTCCCACATGATGAGATCGTGCTGCCTGCGGCCGTGCTCCGCGAACGCCTCGCCGTGGTCGCCGACGATGAGGAACACCGTGTCGTCGAGCAGCCCGCGCTTCTCGAACCCCTCGAACACGCCGCGGACGAAGTCGTCGATGTAGCGGATGGCGTTCAGGTAGTTCCGCTGGTCCGGATCCTCCTCCGGGTAGTCGGCCCGCGGGAACGACTGCGGCGTGACGTAGTTGTGGTGCGACGCGAGCGTGAGCAGCGTGAGGAAGAACGGCTCGCCCTTAACCTTGTCGACCCACTCGAGGCTGGGCGCGAGCATGATCTTGTCCTCGCGGCCGAAGTAGCTCGTCTTCTCGAAGCCCGCCGTCTTGAAGTCGGCGAGGCCCCGGAACGTCTCGAAGCCCATGTTCTTCACGAGCTGGCTGCGCTCCTCGAAGTCCGTCGCCGGCTGGAAGAACGCGGTCTTGTACCCCTGGCCGCGCAGGACGTGCGCCATGCACTTCTTCGGGAGGATCCCGGGCGTCGACTCGATGCGCTTCGAGCCCGGGTACGGCGTCAGGCCGCAGAGGATGGAGACGATCGCCTTCGACGTGTGCGGGACGACGGTGTACTGGGTGTCCACGACGAGGCTCTTCGAGGCGATCTCCGCGAGGAACGGCGTCGCGTTGCGGCCCTCCACGTAGACGTCGGAGGACTTCCAGTTCAGCGACTCGAACACGATGACCACGACGTTCGGTCGCGGCGCGCCGGGCGCCTCGGAGAAGACGAGGCTCGTCGGAGGCTCCTCCTTCACCGCGGCGACCTCGTCGCCCGCGATCCCGCGCCCGACCTCGGCCGCGACGGACAGCGGGACCGAGCGGCTGAGGCCCATCCGCTTCCCTTCGAGCGGCGGCGCCGCGACGGCGGCCACGAAGAAGGCGGCGGGGATCGCCACGGCCGCGATCGCCGCGCGCCGCGAGAGCGCCCCGCGCCCGGCGAGCCTCCTCCGGATCGGGGGCAGCCGGAACGCGACCGCGGCCACGAGGGCGAACGCGACCTGGGCGACGACGAGCGGCAGCTTCCACGTGAGCGCCTCCCCCGCGATCACGGTGTTGATCTCCCGCGCGTTGGATGCCCACACGTCGATCGACGAGAGCGAGAGGGGCGAGCCGGTCGCCGCGAAGTAGCCATGGCTCGCGGCGTTCACGACGAGCGCCGCGGCGATCGCCGCGTAGCCGACCACCCCGCCGGCGATCCGGACGAGCCGGCTCGGAATCGACAGGAGGACGCCGAGCGCGACGACGAAGACCGCGGCGAGGGCTAGGTCCGGCGCGGCCGCGCGGAACACGTCGGTCGCCGAGGCCCCGCCACCCTGCTGGCCGAGCTCGAGCGCCTTGAAGGCGACGGCCTCGGCCGCGTAGGCGACCCCGAGCACGCCGGCCTCGATCATCGCCGCGGCGAGCAGCCCGCGCCGTTCGGGCCTCACGGCCTCGCCTCGCTTCGCCCGCGTCCCCTTCACCGCTTCCCCCGACTCCCATTCTTCCCAGGATTCCCATAGACACTCACCATCGGCACCCCCTGGTAGGTGAGCACATGCACCGGCGCGATCGAGCGGTACGCGTTCCAGATCCAGGTCTCGTTGTGGATCATGTGCAGCTCGTGGTGCAGGAGCGCGAACTCCGCGTCCTGCGGCCGGTTCGCGGCGCGGATGTCGCGCCGGACGAGCCCCTGCTCCCGGAACATCGCCACCGACGGCGGCGCCGTGTCGTGGAACCAGGCCCGGCCGCCCTTGCCCACGTGCGCGTTCAGGTACGGCGCCACCCCCTGCGTCGTGTAACCCCAGAACTGTCTCAGCATGCCGAGCGACGCGGCGCCGGGCGCGCCGCCGATGAGCGGCACGTAGAACGCGAGCCCGAACGGGTGCGACGCCGCGGTCTGCTGCAAGGGCGGCAGGAGGAGGAGCGCGACGACCGCCGCGCCGACGAGCCTCCCCGGCCACCGCCGTAGGAGCGACGCCGCGACGTCCGCGAGCCGCGCCGCGCCCACCCCGGCGATCATGGTGATGAACGGCATGGCCGGCATCCAGTGCTTGGTGCCGCCGAAGATCGGCACGTTCGGGAGCGCGATGAGCGCGATCGGGAACAGCCCGGCGATCAGGAGCAGCAGATCGAGGCCGTCGCGCGACGGCGGGCCGACGGGCGCCGTGCGTTCCAGGACGAAGCGCAGGCGCCGGCCGCCGAGGTGGTGCCGGGCGCGCAGGAACGCCCCGGCGAAGAACAGGACGATCGTCACGGTCGAGATCGTGAACAGCGTCATGACGAACGGGTACGAGATCGGCGTGGGCGCGTTGATGACGTTCTCGCCGAAGTACGCCGTGTTGTAGTGCACGTGGCTGCCGTGGAAGCCGAGGTACATCCCGACGCGGCTCACGGTGTCGTGCCACAGCCAGGGCCAGTGCGCGAAGAAGATGATCGGCGCGAAGATCGCCCCGCTGACGAACGCCCACGGCTTGGGCGGCGCGCCCGCGTCACCTGCGGCCCTGCGCCGGCGCCAGGCCCAACGGAGAAGAACGTAGTGCAGCCCGACGACGAACGGGAGGAAGAGCGCGTTCAGCTTGACGCACACCGCGAACCCGAACGCGATCCCGGCGGCGACGCCGAACCGCGTCGACGACAGCGACCGCCAGTACAGGTACACGACGAGCAGCCACGCCGCGGTCACCGGCATGTCGAAGCAGCAGAGGTGGGCGTGGTAGAACGGCTGCGGGATCAGGGCGAACGCGAGCGCCCCGAAGAGCCCCTCCCGCGCGCCGAACGCGAACGATCCGAAGAGGTAGATGAGGTAGATCGCGAGCGCCCCGGTGAGCATCCCCGGGAGCCGGAGCGCCGTCGCGGCCGAGAGCCACCCGAGCTTCTCGTGCAGGATCCGCTCGCTGAAGCCGAACAGCGTCTTCATGAGCGCCGGGTGCTCGGAATTGTACTCCCAGAACCGCTTGACGATCTTCGGGTCGACGGCCCGCCCCGGCGCGTCCGAGAGGACGTCGAACCAGCCCTGGTAGAGCCGCGCCGCCGAGAAGTAGAACCCCTCGTCCCGCGAGAAGCCCACGTCCTTCGCCGTGGCGAGGAGCACCGCGAGGTACGCCACGCCGAGCGCGAGCCCCACGGCGTGGTGGGGCAGCCTCGGGAACCGCCGCGCCCCCGTCATCGCCCGCCCCTGGGCGCGCGGAAGACGTACGCCCCGACCGAGAACTCCCGGTTCCGCTGATCCGCCGCGAACGCCTCGAACGCGACCGCGCCGACGCCGCCGCGCGTCAGCGGGACGTCGATCGGCTCCACGGGCGAGAAGTTCGCCACGTCCCGCGCGAGCACGCGCACGCCGTCGACGTACACCGCGAACGCGATCGGCCTCCCCTTGTCGAACCGGGCCTCGCGGTACCCGACCACGGAGTAGACCCGGAGGACGCCCGTGAGCGGCACCTCCGGGTAGGTGATCCGCGTCGGCTCGGCGGCGAGCTTGAGCGGCACCGCGAGCCGCGGCTGGAACCAGTGGTCGATGACGAGGCGGGCGCGCCCCTTCCCGCCGCCGCTCACCGCCGCGCGCGGCGCCTCGGCGACGAAGTCGTACAGGAGCCCGACGCGGGACGGGTTGCGGTAGGCGCGCACCTCGATGCGGCCGAGATCCTTCGACCACTCGACCTCGAGCCCCAAAGTCTCCGGCGCGCGGGCGCCGTTCAGCGACAGCTCGACGATGCGGCCGTAGCGCGCGGCGTCGAACCTGCCGAAGTCGGCCATCGGGATCGCGTCGCCGAGGTACATGCGGCCCTGGGTCGCCCAGTCCGGCGCGATGACCACGAGGTCGTCGGGGCGCTTCTCGGCGCGCACGGCCTCGGCCGCGGCCCGCCACTCCGCCTCGGACGGCTCCTGTCGCGGGATGCGCCACTGCGCGACGAGCTCGGCGATCACGACGAGCGGCACGATCGCCCACAGCCAGGTGAGCCGGCTCCTCTGCGTCTCCACGACCATCGGCGCGGAGATATAGCACGGCCGCGCCGCGCGAAGAAGGTCGGAGCGCGCGGGGCGATGTGCTAAGAACCGGGCATGGGCACGATCCGCATCGAGACGCGCGGGGACGACGTCTTCCTGATCACCATCGATCGCGCCGACAGGCGAAACGCCTTCGACGAGCCACTCCTCGACGAGTGGGTCGCGCGCCTCGCGGAGATCGCCCCGCGGGCGCCGCGCGCCGTCGTGATCACGGGCGCCGGGGACGCGTTCTCGGCCGGGTACGACGTCCGCGGGATCGACCCCGCGCAGGATCCGCGCCTGCCGCTGCCGGACGCCCGGTTCGAGCGGGCGATCCGCGCGGTGCTGGATCTCCCGTGCCCGGCCGTCGCGGCCGTGAACGGCGACGCGTTCGGCGGCGGGCTCGATCTCGCCTTGGCGTGCGACCTATGCCTGGTCGCTCCCGACGCGAAGCTCGCGATGACGCCGTGCCGGCTCGGGCTCGTCTACTCGGCGGACGGGGTCGCGCGCCTCGTCTCGAGGCTCGGGGCTGCGCTCGCACGGAGGATGTTCTTGACGGCGCTCCCGATCGACGCCGCCGAGGCCGCGAGAGCCGGCGCCGTCGAGATCGTGGAACCGAAGGACGCTCTCCTGCCCCGGGCGCTGGGGATCGCGTCGCGGATCGCGTCGAACGCCCCACTCGCCGTGCGCGGCACGCGGACGACCGTCGAGGCGGTCGAGGGCGCGATCGCGCGGTCGCTCTCGACCGAGACCCGCGCCCTCCTGCGCGACCTGCGGATCCTCGCGCTCCAGTCCGACGATCTGAAGGAAGGTCTCGCCGCGTTCGCCGAGAAGCGCCCCCCGCGGTTCCGGGGGGAGTGACGGGAACCCCTACGGCTGGAGTTCGTACGCGCCCATGTCGACCGCCGCGCCGACGACGCGGGCGTTGCCGTCCAGGTCGTAGGGGAGCGGCTCGTCCGTGTCGCTGTCGCCGTCGAGGTCGAAGGTGTCGGCCGGGAGCGCGCTCGTCAGGCCGGTGTCGACGCACGGCGAGCCGGCCTGCAGGTGCAGATTCCCGCCCGCCGCGTCGACGAACAGAGGATCCGCGTCGATGTTGCCCTCGCCGGTGTGGCCGCCCTGCACGTCGCAGTACGTGACCGTCGCGTTCCCGGACGGGATCGACGCGTCGCCGTTGTCCCAGAAGATCGAGCTCGCGATGTCGACCGAGTCGAGACTATCGGCGTGGATCGCCCCGCCGTCTCCCGACGAGTTGCCGGTGAACGTGCTGTTGACCACGGAGAGCCGCTCGATGTGCCAGACGCCGATCGCCCCGCCGTCGCCGGCCGCGGTGTTGTCGGCGAACGTGCTGTTCGACACGGTCAGGACGTAGGGGAGGTGGTAGGGGTACAGGCTCCCCATGTCCTGGATCTCGAGCGCCGCGACAGCTCCGCCCCATCCGTTCCCCCCGTCCTCCCCGTTGGCGGTGTTGCCGGTGAAGTCGCACCCCTGGACGTCCGCAATCGAGTTGTACAGGTTCAGCGCGCCGCCCGACCCCCCGGTGTTCCCGGAAAACGCGGAGCCCGAGATCCGCGCCGACGACTCCAGCAAGAAGACCGCCCCGGCTATCGAGGTGGTGTCGTCGGGAGCGTGATTGCCGCTGAACAGGCATCCCTCGATCGAGATGTTCCACGAATACACGGCGTAGATCGCCGCACCGGAGGTGCCCGTGTTGTCGACGAAGCTCGAGTCGACGACCTCGACCGAGTCCGAGAAGATCATCATGCCTAACCCCTCGTTCTGGGTGAACAGGCATCCCCGGACCGAGAGCTCCGCGCCGCTGACGCCGAGGCCCACGTGACCGCTCCGCGCGACGGTGACGCCATCCAGCACCGCGCCGGCGATGCTGTCGGCGGTGACGATCACCGGGGCGAGATCCTCGACATCGGCGACGCTCGCGCCGTCGAGGATCGTCTCGTTCGCCTCCGGGTCGCGCTCCTCGAGGCTCGCCTCGGTCCCCGCGAAGCCGCCGTACAGCTCCACCTGCGAGCGCAGCCGAATCGTCGTCTCGGGGCAGTCGGCGAACGGGTCGTACGTTCCGGCCCCGGCCCAGACCTGCCAGGCGCCGCACAGATCGGTCGTCACGACGCCGCAGCGCGCCGTGTCGAGCGCGGTCTGGACATCGGAGAGCGCGGTTCCCCACGTCTTCCCGTCCCCGCCCGCAGCCGCGTCCGGGCGGACGTGCACGACGCAGTCGCTCCAGCCCGACATCTCCGGGCACTCGGCCTCGTCGAATTCGTCCTCGCCGCACCCCGCATCCTCGTCGGTGTCGGTGTCGGAATCGGTATCCGTATCCGAATCGGCGTCGGTATCCGCATCCGGCCCGCCGCCGGTGTCATCGACGTCGTCTTCGCCGCACCCGAGCATCGGCCAGATGATCGCCGTCGCCGCGAGCGCCCATGCGAGCAGCCGCTTGCCGTCTCTCTTTTCGCTGTTTTTCATGGCCCGCTCCTTCCGTTCTGGTGCGTCCACTCCCCGAATGAATCGACGTGCAATGGGTATGCCAGGAAGTGACGGAGCCGTCGCCATCAGGCCGAGGCCACCCACGAGCACCCGCGCGTCCCGCCTCCGCGCCGCTTGTCACGTGCCGGGCCGTCCGCTAAACCTTTTCGGATGAAACCGAGGTCTGCAATTCGGTTCGCGCCGATCGTCCTGCTCGCCTCCGCGGCGCTCGCGGCCGGCTGCTCCCGCTGCGGCGCTTCGCAGGACGGAGCGCCCGACGCCGCGCCCGCGGGCCCGCCGTTCGTCGCCGATCGCGCCGACGCTGCCGAGCCGACACCCCTCCCCTGGCCGACCGAGGAGCCGTGCCGGATGGCGGCGCGCCTCTCGTGGTCGGCCCGGGCGAAGAAGATGTCCGTCGCGCCGACGCCGCCCACCCCCGTCCCCGGGATCTCCGGCGCGCTCGCGATCGCCATCGACCCGGGCTGGAACACGTGCGCCGTGCTCGCCGATCGCAGCGCCGCGTGCTGGGGCATCTCGATCCGCGGGGCGCTCGGCGACGACCCGCGTGGTCGCAGCCGCCCGGCGCCGATCCCGGGGCTGGCCAGCGTGGAGGAGATCCGACCGGCCGACAGCCACGCCTGCGCCCGCCTCACCGACGGCACGGTGCGCTGCTTCGGCGCCGCGCTCGACGGGCGCCTCGGGCCAGCCGTGTCCGAGGGTTGGGTCGAGACGCCCGTCGCGGTGCCCGGCCTGACCGGCGTCGCGCGGATCGCCTCGGGCTTCGGCTTCAGCTGCGCCATCGGAAGCGGCGGCGCGAGCTGCTGGGGACGCAACGAATCGGGCCAGCTCGGCGACGGAACGAGGACGTCGCGAGCGGCGCCGGCGCCGATCGTCCGGCTGCGCGGCGCGACGGCGATCTCGGTCGGCGGGGCGCAGGCGTGCGCGGTGCTCGCGGACCGCACCGTCCGCTGCTGGGGCGACATGGTCGCCACGATGTGCCGGGACGCGTACCCGATCCCGGTGGACGTGCCCGGGCTCGCCGGGGTCGCCGAGGTGGCGGTCGGATGGGACCACGCGTGCGCTCGGCTCGATGACGGCACGGTCCGCTGCTGGGGCGGCGACGAGGGCGGCCAGCTCGGCCGGAGCTCGGGCTCGCGCTACCTGCCGGCGCCGGTCGAGGGGCTGCGCGACGTCGCGCGGATCGCAACAGGGGAAGGCGTCTCCTGCGCGGTCCTCCGGGACGGCACCGTCCGCTGCTGGGGCAAGAACGACTGCGGCCAGGCCGACGGCGGCGCGTCCGGGAGCCTCTACTCGTCCGCACCCACGCCGGTGCCCGGCCTGACCGAGGTCCGCGAGCTCGCGGTGGGCGCCTACCAGTCGTGCGCGCTGCGGCGCGACGGCTCGGTCTTTTGCTGGGGTGCGACCACGGCCGAGCAGCTCGACGCCTGCCTCGGCAAGGGCTCCCGGAACGAATGACGCGATCGCGGGCGTGCCGCGTATCCGCTTCTCCACGCCCGAAGCGACCCGCCGCGCCCTCGCGCGCGCTTCATCCGGCGGGTGAACGCCGCGTCACTCGATCCCGGCGAGCACGGCGCGGGGGATCGCGTCGACGGCCAGCACGTTCCGGGGCATGCCGGGGTCGTACCAGACGTCCAGGCTGTCGCCCGGCTTCACGGTATCCTCGGAGGCCGCGGTGATCTCGAAGCTGCGCCGGCCCTTCTTGGCGAACTCGAGCTCGCAGGTCGCCTTCCACCGGATCGTGAAGACCGACTGCTTGCCCCGCATGAGCCACTGGGTGGTCTGCCGGACGTCGACGACCCTGGCGGCGGCGGCGACGCCGTGCTCGATGACCCAGATCGTCTTGCGGATCCTCCGGACGCCGCTCGCGATCATCAGCCCCGCGATCGCGAGGAAGGCGCCCCCGATCACGACGGAGTACCCGGCGTCCCGGGCCGCCTCCTCCACCCCGGCGACGGCCGCCTCCTCCTCTGCGAACCAGTACCGCGGCGCGGCCTCCGAAAGGACGACGTTCAGGTAGAACAGCACCGCGACGCCGACGACGATCAGCAGGCCCCGCACGAACCTCCCCGAGTGGGGAATCAGGAACGGCCACGAGGAGCCGCGCATCGCCCGCAGCCTGGGCGCGCCGCGGCCCGAGACCTTCTTCATCCCGCACAGATCCATGGAGATCCCGGCGATCTTCCGCTGCATCCGTTCCCTCTGGGATCGGCGCCGGCCCGCGCCGTCAGTCCGCGCAGCAGAGCACGCCGCCCTGATCGGTGAAGCCGGTCTTGACGACGTTCAACGCCTCCTGCGTCGTGCTCGTGCCGCAGTACCAGGAGTTCGTGAGCTCCGGGTACTTGCCGAGGTGGTTGCACCAGTCGCCGCAGCCGCCGTCGTTGCGCAGCCCCTTGCCCAGGTCGTGCGAGGACATGACGAGCGGCGCGCAGAGCTCCGCGCACGTCAGGTTCGAGCTGAAGTTGCAGCCGAGATCCCCGCAGCCGAACAGATCGTCGGTCGCGCCCTCGCCGGTCGCGCACTCGAACGCGCCGGTGGACGACATCTGCGTCGTGAAGAACACCGGGCTCGTCGCGCCGTCCATGACCCCCTCGCACCCCTCGGGGTTGCGCGCGAGCACGTCGTCGCGGCCGTAGCAGACATGCCAGCTCTCGGCGCAGAGATCGCTCACGGTGCAGCCCGTGCCCAGCGGGTTGGTCCCGTCGTTCCCGGCCTGGCGCTCGCACGAGATCGGCATGTCGAAGATGCCGGCGACGTCCCAGGCGCCGCCGCAGCCGGCGATGAGCGGGTAGATCCCGGTGTTCACGAACCCCTCGCGCGTGCCGTCCGAGCACCCCGGGGCGCCTTCCGTCTCGGTCTCCGTCCCGCCGCCGTCGGCGTCGGAGTCCGTGTCGGTGTCCGCGTCCGTGTCCGTGTCCGTATCCGTGTCGCCGTCCGTGTCCGTATCCGTGTCGCCGTCCGTGTCGGTGTCCGCGTCCGTGTCGGTGTCGGTGTCCGCGTCCCCGTCCCCGTCCCCGCCGACGGCGGTCGACGCGTGGGAGCAACCGAAGCCCGCGAGGAGCGCGCAGCCGAGCGCGAACGGGCCGATCCAGTGGGTATTCCTCATCTCACACCTCCGAGGTTTTCCGCATTCTACCACGGACGGGGAGTGCGGGAGTGTCTACTCGATCTCGACGTAGGGCTTGGTCGTGGTGCCGGCGCCCCAGAACCCGGCGTCGTGCACGAGCACCTCGGTGGCGAGGCCGGTGGTCACGTCGATCGTGAGGTACTCGGCGCCGTTCGTGAAGCCGTAGACGTCGTCCCCCCAGAAGCCGAGGCCGAAGATCCGCGTGAACCCGGACGTGCCGGTGCCTATCAGCGTCGCCTCGCCGGTGTCGGGGTCGATCGACGCGAGGAAGTCCGACTCGCAGCCGGTGACCGAGTAGCCGTCCGCGCACTTGAGCGTGGCGTAGGTCAGCCACTCGGCCTCGCCGACCTGGATCGAGACGATGTCCCCGGACGACACGAGCTCCTCGCCGCCCCCGGTCGTCACGTCGTGGTAGCCGACGTGGACGAAGATCTCGTCGAGCGTCTCGCCCTCGGGGACCACCTCGACCCACTCGCCCTCCTCGACCGACGCGGCGACGAGCTTCTCCATAGTCGGGTTCTCCGGATCGACGCCGACGACCCACGAGAGCGAGAAGAAGTGCGGCGCGCCGACCGGGAACTCGTTGAGCAGGGTGCAGGCGGCGGTCTCGGTGTCCACGGTGTAGAGCGCCTCGGCCGCGATCCCGATCATGACGCCGTCCGCCGAGATCGCGATGTCGTACAGCCCGGAGCTGCCGGAGCCCGCGGTGCAGGGGCCGCTGAACGCGCCGACGAGCTCGAGCGCGCCGCCTTCGGACGGATCGATCACGTACAGGTTGTCCTCGGTGTTGGCGTACACGAGGCTGTTCGTGGGCGGCGTCCACGGCTCGGTCTCGGTGTCGGTCTCGGTGTCCGTGTCCGAATCCGAATCGGTGTCGGTGTCCGTGTCGGTGTCCGAGTCCGTGTCGGAATCGGCGTCCGCGTCCGTCCCGTTCTCCGTCGAGGTCTGGCACGCCGGGAGCGCACCCAAGAGCAA
>JALNZK010000142.1 GCA_023229365.1 Pseudomonadota bacterium
GGCTCGCCGGGAAGATCCGCGAGGACATCCGGGAGAAGGTCGAGAAGACGCAGCGCGAGTACTACCTCCGCGAGCAGCTCAAGGCGATCCGCCGCGAGCTCGGCGAGGAGGTGGATCAGAAGGAGCTCATCTCGAAGGAGCTCGAGGACAAGATCCAGCTCGACGGCCTGCCGGAGTCGGTCGCGGAGCGCGCGCGCAAGGAGATGAAGCGGCTCGAGATCCTGAGCCCGGAGTCGCCCGAGTACAACGTCATCCACACGTACCTGGACTGGATCGTCTCCCTGCCGTGGGGCACCGAGACCGCCGACTCGAGCGATCTCGTGCGCGCCCGGGAGATCCTCGAGGAGGACCACTACGGCCTCCAGGAGATCAAGGACCGGATCATCGAGTTCCTCGCGGTGCGCAAGCTCAAGCCCGACCAGAAGGGCGCGATCCTCTGCTTCGCGGGCCCGCCCGGCGTGGGCAAGACGAGCCTCGGCCAGTCGATCGCGCGCTGCCTCGGCCGCAAGTTCTTCCGCTTCAGCCTGGGGGGCATGCGCGACGAGGCCGAGATCAAGGGGCACCGCCGCACGTACATCGGCGCGATGCCGGGCAAGATCCTGCAGGGGCTCAAGCAGGTCGGCGTGCGCAACCCGCTGTTCATGCTCGACGAGATCGACAAGCTCGGCAGCGACTGGCGCGGGGATCCGTCGAGCGCGATGCTCGAGGTGCTCGACCCGGCGCAGAACCACGGGTTCCTCGACCACTACCTCGACATCCCGTTCGATCTGTCGCACGTGATGTTCATCTGCACGGCGAACATGAAGTCGAACATCCCGCGCCCGCTCCTCGATCGCATGGAGGTGATCGATCTCTCGGGCTACATCCTCGACGAGAAGGTCGCGATCGCCGAGCGCTACCTCCTGCCGCGCCAGATCGAGGCCCACGGGCTCTCGCCGAAGCAGGTGCGGTTCGCGCCCAACGTCCTCCCCAAGATCGCCGAGGGGTGGACCGCGGAGGCGGGCGTGCGCAACCTGGAGCGCGCGATCGGCCGCATCTGCCGCAAGATCGCCGCGAAGGTGGCGTCCGGCACGGCGAAGTCGGCGAGCGTCACGGCGGCGAACCTGACGGACTACCTCGGCCAGCGGCTCGTGTTCAAGGAGTCGCTCCAGAGGCCGCGGATCGGCACCGCGGTCGGGCTCGCTTGGACGCCGGTCGGCGGGGACATCCTCCGCATCGAGGCGACGCGCATGCCCGGCGCGGGCCACTTCCGCGTCACGGGGCAGCTCGGCGACGTCATGAAGGAGTCGGTGGAGATCGCGCTCTCGTACATCCGGCACAACCACAAGATGTACGACGTCGATCCGGTCATCTTCAAGGACTGCGACATCCACGTGCACTTCCCGGCCGGCGCCGTCCCGAAGGACGGGCCGTCGGCGGGCGTCACGATCACGACCGCCCTGATCTCGCTCCTCTCGGGGAAGCGGGGCCTCCGGCCGCTGCCCAGGATCGCGATGACCGGCGAGATGACGCTCGTCGGCGACGTGCTGCCCGTGGGCGGCATCCGCGAGAAGGTGCTCGCCGCGCAGGCCGCCGGCGTCGAGAAGGTGATCCTCCCGGCGATGAACGAGCGCGACATCTCCGAGATCCCAGCGCACATCATCGAGGGCCTCGAGTTCGTGTACGCGAAGACCTACGCCGACGTCTTCGCCGCCGCGATCGGCGAAATACCGCGCGTTTGACAGTTCCCATCGATCCTGGCACCTGATCGGCATGGCGACCGTCGACGGCGCGTTCCAGGAGCGGCTCAGGAAGGGCGCGGGCCAGCTCGGACAGCTGTGGCGCACCGCGCGCCTCGTCGTCGCGGCGTCGGGGTGGCTCGCCTTCGCGTGGCTCGCGATCATCCTCCTGCGCGGCCTGCTGCCGATCGCGACGGTGCTGCTCACTCGGGAGGTCGTGGACGGCCTCGTCGCCGCGGTCCGCGCCCACGGCGCGCCCGCGCCCGTCGCCGGGCTGATCGCCGCCGCTATAGCCCTCGGCGCCGTCATGCTCGCGGGCGAGATCCTCAAGGGCCTCGCCGGGCTGGTCCGCGAGCACCAGGCCGAGCTCATCCGGGAGCACATCGCGGGGCTCGTCCACGACACGTCGACGAGCGTGGATCTCGCCTTCTACGACGCCCCGGACTACTACGACCACCTGCACCGCGCTCGGCAGGAGGCGCGGTACCGGCCGGGGCAGCTCGTCGAGACGACCGGGATGCTCCTCGAGAGCGCCATAACGCTCGTCGCGATGTGCGGGATCCTCTTCACCTTCAGCCCGATCGTCCCCCTGATCCTGCTCGCCGCCACCGCGCCGGCGCTCCTCGTCGTGCTCCGGCACGCGGCGCGCCAGTACGAGTGGCGCCTCCGGCGCACGGAGGACGAGCGGCGCACGTGGTACTACGACGAAGCCATGACCGGGGCCGACGGCGCCGCCGAGCTGCGGCTCTTCGACCTCGGCGGCCTCTTCGCGGCGCGGTACCGCGAGCTCACCGCCTCGCTGCGCCGGGACCGCCTCGCGCTCGCGCGCGGCAAGGCGCTGGGCGAGCTGGGCTCCTCCGTCTTCGCGCTCCTCGCGATCGCCGGCTGCGTCGCGTGGATGGCCCGCCGCACGATCACGGGAGAGGCGACGCTCGGGGAGCTCGCCGCGTTCGCCGCCGCGCTCAGCCAGGGCGCCCAGCTCCTGCGGTCGCTGCTCGGGAGCGTGGGCGAGATCTTCCGGAACACGCTGTTCCTCGCGGATCTCTACGAGTTCCTCGGGCTCGCGCCCTCGATCGCGTCCCCCTCCGGCTCCGCGACGGCTCCGCCCGCGGCCTCCCCCGGGATCGAGCTGCGCGATCTGTCGTTCTCCTACCCGGGGGCCGGCCGGCCCGCGCTCGACGGGCTGAACCTCTCCATCCAGGCCGGCGAGATCACCGCGATCGTCGGCCGCAACGGATCGGGGAAGAGCACGCTCATCAAGCTGCTCGCGCGGCTCTACGACCCGACCGCGGGGAGCGTCGCGCTCGACGGCGTCGATCTGCGGGCGCTCGATCTGGCCGCGCTGCGGCGGACGCTGACCGCGCTCTTCCAGAAGCCGGTGCGCTACGCGTGCCCCGCCGGCGAGAACATCGGCCTCGGCGATCCCGGCGCGGGCCCGGACGAGATTCGCAGGGCGGCGGCGGAGGCGGACGCCGCGGCGCTGATCGCGTCGCTGCCACACGGCTTCGACACGATGCTCGGCAACTGGTTCAAAGGCGGCGTCGAGCTCAGCGCCGGCGAGTGGCAGCGCATCGCGCTCGCGCGCGCCTTCCTCAGGCGCTCCTCGCTCATCCTCCTCGACGAGCCGACGAGCGCCATGGACTCGTGGACCGAGGCCGGGTGGATGGACCGCCTGCGCGCCCTCGCGGCGGGCAGGACCGTCGTGCTCGTGACGCACCGCCTCACCACGGCCATGCGCGCCGATCGCATCCACGTCATGGAGGGCGGCCGGGTCGTCGAGTCCGGGACGCACGACGAGCTGAACGCCCGCGGCGGGCGGTACGCCTCCTCGTGGGGATCGATCCCGGGTGTCACATTGAAATAGACCGGGGGATTGGAGCTACTTCTTCGGCGCGGCCGGGATCTTCCCGTCCTTCCATTGCTTCCAATGGTCGCCGCAATAGCCCTTGCCGCGCGGGAAGCGGTTCTTGTTGCATCCCGGGAACGCGCACTTCGGGTAGTTCTTCACGACGCGCTTCTTCCGGGGCTTCGCCGCCTTTTCCTTCTTCGCGACCTTCGCCGCCGTCACCTTCCCGGGCTTGCGCCCCGGCTTGCGCCCCGGCTTGCGCCCCGGCTTGCGCCCCGGCTTGCGCCCCGGCTTGCGCCCCGGCTTGCGCCCCCTCTTCTTTCCCTCGACGGCCGGCGCCCCGCCCTCCGACAGGGCCAGCAGTTCCTGCAGGCTCGACGCCTTGACCGCCGCGAGGATCTCCAGCGCGAAGGCGTTCGCGGCCTTCGCAATCGTCTCTTCCAGTCTGTTCTTCGCCATTTGTTCTCGATTCCTTCCTGCGCTCGTCGAATAGACGAGTCATTTCATTGCAGCGGTTATATCACGATCCAAATCGCACACAAGAATCGTTCCCCGATCCCGCGAAGATATTCGACCGTTTCCAATGTGCGCCGTTTCGGAGGCGCCCGCCCTCCCATGAACGCCGCCATTGGACGGCCGCGCCGCCGGTGAATTGTCTTGCCTCGCGATGCGGTTGCTGGTAACCGCGATGGCGCACTTCGCATCCAAAGGAGCGGGGAATGGGCGTTCTGAAAGACAAGCTCTCGCTGCCCGAGCGCAGGCCGCAGATCCTCGACGACTGCGCGAAGCTCGTGGACGCCGAGGTGGCCGCGAAGTCCGGGGTGACGGGGTTCATGATCAAGGGCGGCTACAGGGCGTTCAAGGCGATCAAGCCGACCATCGTGAGGGACGCGGCGGATCACCTGCTCGACGACTTCGCGTCCGTCCTGGACACGCATTACGAGCTGTATCTCTCCGCGGATCCGAGCAAGCGGGTCCCGTTCGACGCCTGGGCCAAGAACCGGGACGCCATGATCGCCGACGACCTCCTCAAGGTCACGGACGGCATCATGGAGAGATCCAGCAAGACGGCGATCAAGAAGATCTACAAGGGCCTCCGGACCGTCGCGCAGCGCAACGTCGCCGAGGCGGTGCCGGCGATCGGCCGCCTCTCCATCAAGCACGTCTCGCAGTGAAGGCTATCTCGTCTCGGCGACGGTGATGTTCCACACCATCGCCTGGCCGGGCACGAGCCGCCGGCTGACGGCGCTCTTCGCGTATGTCTTGCCGTCGAAGGCGTACCTGTCGATGGAGCCGGCGTTGTCGTCCGCGACGTACAGCTCGAGCGCCCCGTCGCCGTCCATGTCCGCGAGGTACGCGGCGTGCTCGAAGCCGCCCGTGTCCGTGTCGATGCACGTCGCGGGGTAGCCGCCCGCGCCGGCGCGCTCGATCACCCAGACGCCGGAAGAGAACGCCGAGGCGATCAGCTCCTGCGCGCCGTCGTGATCGACGTCGCCCGCCGCGAGGAACCGGCAGAAGCGGTCGTTCAGCTCCGCGACCTTGCCGTCCACCCAGATGCCGTCCTTCCAACCGAAGCGGCGGATCTCCACCGGCGCCTTCACGGCGCCGCCCTCGCCCATCTCGGCCTCCAGCGCCGCGTACAGCTCGGGACGGCGGTCGCCCTCGAGGTCTGCGACGAGCACCTCCTTGACGTGCCGCTTGTCGAAGACCGCGACCTCGGACCTCTCGAACTTCGCGCCCGTCCAGGCGTACCGGATGATCGCGCCGCCCTGTCCGAGGCCGGAGGCCGTGTTCGGCTGGCTCGGCGTGGCGTAGATCTCGAGCTTCCCGTCGCCGTCGAGGTCGCCGATCTCGATCTCGTGCACGAACGTGTCCGGCTTGCGGTCGAGCTCCTCGAACTTCCAGCCGTCCGGCCGGTTCCAGCCCACGGCCACGACGCCCTGGTCGTGCGTCGCGATGGCGAGATCCTTCCGGCCGTCGCCGTCGAAGTCCGCGACCTCGAAGTCGCGCAGGCGGTTCTGCTTGCCGCCGAAGGTCGGGCTCCACAGGGTCTCCGCCGTCCACGCGCCGCCCGCCTTGCGCCACAGCTTGAGCCGCGCCTGGTTCGCGCCGATCGTCAGGATCGCGCCCGGCTCGAGCGAGAGCGCCTTGTGGAACACGTTGGACTCGCGATCCACGATCCGGTCCGCCTTCCACGGGCCGCTCGCCGTCGGCTCGAGCACGAGCAGCGCGGCCGCGTCGGGCACCGTGTACTTGCCCTCCGCGTTCGGCTTGAACTCGGACTGCGCGACGAGGAGGAGCTTGCCCGCCGCCGCCGGAGCCGCCTCGGGCTTCTCGACGTCCGCCTCGACCCTCCCCCCGGCCGCCGTGTCGGGGGCCCCTGCGGGCTTGGCCTCCTCGCCCCCGCACCCCGTCGCGGTGCACGCGACCCCCAGGAGGAGGAGTACCGCTCGCATCGCCGTCATCGCCTCGCCTCCTCTCTCAGTCCTTCGCTTCGTACGTGCACAGGGAGAACCCGGACGACGGCAGGCCGGAGGCCCACGGCGACGCCTCGACGCCGAGCCCGTGCGCCGCGAAGAACTCGACGAACCCCCCGGGTTGCGGCAGGCCGCTGAGATCGCCGTGCTGCGTCGCATCGGGGTTGACGCAGTGGATGACGTCGTGGCCGAGGGTGTTGAGGTACGGGACGTCGTTTGTCCCGAAGGTATCGAAATGCACGGTTACCACCGACAGATCGAACGTGTCGTTGGTCCCGCCGTGGCACAGGAGCTGACCGTACATGTTGTCGTGGGTCGGGTCCGGCCAGCTCACCATGCCGGAGATCACGCCGAGCGTCGCGACGTTAGCGTCGTCCGAAAAGTAGGCGCCCGAGTACGTCCCGACCGAGGCGAGCACGTCGCCCCGCACGGTGGCGAGCAGGTCGGTCATGATGCCGCCCAGCGAGAACCCCATGGAGTGGATGTGGTTCTCGTCGATGCCGTACCGCGTCTCGAAGCACGCGACGAGCTGATCGAACAGCGCGACGTCGGCGTTGCCCGCTCCGCCCTCGGCCACCGAAAACACGTCCCACGTCATGTCCATCGTCATGATCGTGAAGCCGTTCGAATCCGGGGTGACGCCGATGAACGGCATCGTCTCGTTGTCGTAGGTCGTCGAGATGAAGTCGTCGAACATGTCGGCACCCGTGCCCAGGCTGTGCCAGTTGAACACGACCGCCCAGCTGCCCGACCCGTCGGTCGCGACGCCCTCGGGCAGGTGCAGGATGAAGTCGTACGCCTCGCCGCCGACGTCCCAGCCGTAGTTCCACCCGTCGGCCAGGTTGTCGCAGGTCGCGGCCTCCGTGTCGGAGTCGGTGTCCGTGTCCGTGTCCGTGTCCGAATCCGAGTCCGTGTCCGTATCCGTGTCGGTGTCGGAATCGGTGTCCGTGTCCGCGTCCGTGCCGCCGTCCCCGCCCGCGCCGTCGTCGTCGCCGCAGCCGAAGGTCGCGAGGGCGAGAGCGCCCCAGAGTACGTATCTTCGCATCATGACAAACCTCCTTGGTTCGAAAACGATTAGCACCTGTTTCGAAGGACCGCCAAAATCCGGTCGATCTCCGCGCCCGGCTCGGGCGATCCGTTGACGCACCGGACCGCGCACAGGTTCCCGGCGCCCGCGGCGACGACCGCGGCGGCGTTCCCGTGGTCGATCCCGCCGAGCACCACCGCCGGCACGGTCGCGATCGCGAGCATCCGCCGCATCCCGTCGAGGCCGATCGCGGGGTCCGGGATCCTCTTCGTCGGCGTCGCGAACACCGGCCCCACGCCGATGTAGTCGGGCCCGAGCGCGCAGGCGGCCTCGGTCTGCGCCGGGTTGTGCGTCGACAGCCCGACGATCGCCGCGTCGCCCACGATCCGGCGCGCGTCCGCGTACGGCAGATCGCCCTGGCCGAGGTGCACGCCGGCGGCACCGACCTCGACCGCGATCTCCGGGTCGTCGTTGACGATGAACGCGACGCCCGGCGGCACGACCGCCCGCACCCGCCGCGCGATCGCCACGACCTCGGCGCGCGGGGCGCCCTTCACCCGCAGCTGGATGATCCGGAGCCCCTTTCGCACCATGATCTCCGCGAGCCGCTCGTATCCCACGACCGGGTCGGTGAGGATGCCGTAGAGGCCGATTTCGAGCCGTGCGCGCATCTTTCTCCAGGTTCATATCACCAAAACGCGGCCTCCCGCACGAACCGATTGACAAGGATCGGGGACGACCCGTACGAAGAACGGACACCCCGGCGGCGCGCCGGCCGCATCAGGAGGACGAGAAGATGATCGACCGCGACGTGTTGCTCGCCCAGCTCTCCCGTCCGCTGACCGAAACCGCGCTCGAGGGACTCGGCCCCGTGTCGCGCGGCAAGGTGCGCGACTCGTACGTGAAGGACGGCCGCCGCTTCATCGTCACCACGGACCGGATCTCCGCGTTCGACCGCGTGCTCGGCACGATCCCGTTCAAGGGGCAGGTCCTGAACCGCGTGGCGGCGTTCTGGTTCGAGAGGACGCGCGGCCTCGTGCCGAACCACATGATCGGCTGCCCGGATCCCGCGGTGATGGAGGTGCTCGACTGCGAGCCGCTGCCGGTCGAGATGGTCGTGCGCGCGTACCTCACCGGCTCGACCTCCACCTCGATCCTGACCCACTACAATAGGGGCGTCCGCGACTTCTGCGGCAACCACCTCCCGGACGGCATGACCGCGCACCAGAAGCTCGAGCGGCCGATCCTGACGCCGTCCACCAAGGCCGAGCACGGCGATCATGACATCTCCGTGTCCCGCAAGGAGATCCTCGAGATGAGCCGGATCTCGGCGGCGGACTTCGACGAGATCGCCCGCATGAGCTTCGCCCTGTTCGAGGCGGGCCAGCGGCACTGCGCCGCGAACGGCCTCATCCTCGTCGACACGAAGTACGAGTTCGGCAAGACGAAGGACGGCCGCATCGCGGTCATCGACGAGGTGCACACGCCCGACTCGTCGCGGTTCTGGCAGGCGGCGACCTACGAGACGCGCCGCGCCGCCGGCAAGGAGCCCGAGGGGCTCGACAAGGAGTACGTCCGCGTGTGGCTCAAAACCGAGCGCGGCTTCACGGGCGACGGCCCGATCCCGGAGATCCCGGACGAGATCCGGGTCGAGGCGGCGCGGCGGTACATCGCGGCGTGCGAGCAGGTCACGGGCGAGGAGTTCCGGCCGGACGCGGCGGAGCCGAACGGGCGGATCGCCCGCAACCTGGGTCTCGGAGGTGCGCGATGAACGCCCCGGTCACGAACTCCATCGGCAAGGTGCTGATCGACGAGGCCGCGATCGCGCGCCGCGTGGCCGAGCTCGGCGCACAGATCACCGAAGACTTCCGCGGCGAGCCGCTCGTGGCGCTCGCGGTGCTCAAGGGCAGCTTCATCTTCGCGGCCGATCTGCTGCGCAACATCGACACGCCGCTCGCGATCGAGTTCATCGGCCTGCGCTCGTACATCGGCGGGCGCACGCAGACGTCCGGCGTCGTCGAGATCACGCACGACGTGAAGTATCCCCTGGGGGGGCACCACGTCCTCGTGGTGGAGGACATCGTCGACACCGGGCTCACGCTCGACTACCTGATCAAGAACCTCGCGACCCGCAACCCGCTCTCCGTCAAGATCGCGGCGCTGCTCCACAAGCCGTCGCGCACGGTGAAGCCCGTCCCGATCGACTACCTGGGCTTCGAGATCCCGGACGAGTTCGTGATAGGCTACGGCCTCGACTACGACGGCCGCTACCGCAACCTCCCGCACATCGCGGTGCTGAATCCGGACGACGGCCAGCTGGGGCTGTTCCCCTCCCGTTAGGGGCGTTCGGGACCTCTCCCACGTTGCCGTACTGAGTCAACCCGTTCACCCTTTGCCGAACCCGATGCGCCGCTTCGGCTTCGCCGGCGACTCCATGAGCTTTCGGATCGCGTCGAAAACCACTCTGAACTGCGCATCGTACCTCTTCTCGAGCGCGGCGATCTGGCGCGCGAGCTCGATGTTCGTCTCCAGCAACCTGCGCAGGCGCACGAAGGCCCGCATGATCTCGACATTCACCTGCACAGCGCGAGGGCTGCGCAGCACGCTCGACAGCATCGCTACGCCCTCCTGCGTGAAGGCGTACGGCAAATACTTGATGTTGTGGCCTCGCTTCGGGAAAGGGCTCCTGGAATTCGGCGAGTCTGCGAGCGCCGTGCCGTCCGCGTTCAAGATCACAGGATGTGATCTTGAACGCTCAGCCTCATCTATTGTGAGGCGAAACAGGAAATCCTCGGGGAATCGTTCGAGGTTGCGCTTCACGGCCTGTATCAAGGCGCGCGTCTCCACGCCGTACAGCGCGGCCAGCTCCGCATCGAGGATGACCTTCTGCCCGCGAAGCAGAAGGATAGCGCGCTCGATGCGATCGACGGGAACCAAAGACGAATCGGCCATTCGCTTCCCTCCTCGCCTCTGTATCGGCCGTTCTGGAAAGAAGTTGCCGGAAATCGACTGATCCGCGATCGCCTCGTTCGTCCTACAATAGATTCCTGGCCTTGATGTCGAGGTACTGGTTGATCGCCACGGCCGAGTACTCGCCCGGCTGCGCGTCGAGCGCCATGACGCCCGCGTGCCGCAGGATCGAGAGGCTCTCCTGCCTGTCGAGCAGGATGTCCGCGGCCGCGGCGACGTGGAACGCCTCCGCCGCCGTGGCGGGCACCTTCTCGGCCTCGACAGCGAGCGACGGCTCGCGGAAGAAGAGGCACAGGGGCAGGTGCCGCCGCCCGAGGTGCGCGGCGTACCCGCGGATGAGCCGCTGATCCTCCCCCGGCACGAGGTGGGTCATGAGAAGCAGGAGGGCGCGGCGGCGCACATGGGCCATCACGTACTTGAACGCCCGGCGGTAGTTCGTGGCCAAAGGCTCGGGCTCGACGTCGTACGCGGCGCGGACGAGCGCGTCGACCCCGCGACGACCGCGCTCGAGCGGGATGAACTTCTTCACCGTGTCCGAGAACAGGAGCGCGCCGACGTTGTCGCCCCGCTGTTGCGCGATGTGCCCGAGGATGATCGCGGTGTTGAGCGCGTAGTCGAAGTGGCTCAAGCCCTCGGTCGTCTGCTGCATCATGCGGCCGACGTCGATCATGAACAGCACGTTCTGGTTCCGCTCCTGCCCCATCTCGCGGACGTAGAGCTTGCCGAGGCGAGCGGTGGTCTTCCAGTCGACGCGCCGCGGCTCGTCGCCGGGACGATATTCGCGCATCCTCTCGAACTCCGTGCCGTCGCCGCGCATCCGCGTGGCCCGGACGCCAAGCTCGGCGAGCGCGTTGCGTCGGGCGAGGAGCCCGAAGCGCCGGAGCGCCTCGATGTTCGGATAGACCTGGATCTCGTCCTTGAGCTCGAACCGCCGCGCCACGCGCCACATGCCGAGCGCGGAGAGGTGCCGCACGCGGACCGCATCGAAGCAGAACCTACCGCGCCGCGCCGGCGTGAACAGGTACTCCACCTTCACAGTCGACCGCGGCGAGACGAGCGCGCGGAGCACCCCCTCGGGCGACGAGGTCCCCTCGGGCGGCGGCTCGTCGGCGAGCTCCAGGCGCAGCGCCCGGGCGCCCGTGTTGCGGATCGAGAGCTGCACCGGGTTCCCGATACCGACCGACAGGACGGCGCGGACCCTCCTCGCGATCTCGACCCTCGTCGCGGTCCCGAGCACGCGGTCCGCGATCGCGAAGACCAGCACCATGGCGGTCGGCGCAAGGCTCACCGCGTAGGGGACGCTCGCCACGGCCGAGGCGACCGCACCGAGCGACGCCACCGCGAGGGCGAGGACGAGTCCGAGCGAAGGGTTCATCCCCTGGGCACCTCCACCGCCTCGAAGACGCGCGCGAGGATGTCGTCCGGAGTCGTCTCCTGGATCACCGCGTCCGGCGTCAGCCGCACCCTGTGGCGCAGCGCCCACGGCGCGATGTGGAGCACGTCGTCGGGGGTCACGTAGTCGCGGCCACGGACCGCGGCGCACGCCCTCCCCCCCATGAGCATCGCCACCGAGGCGCGCGGGGAGGCGCCGACCGCGATCCCGGTCCACTCGCGGGTCTTGACCGTGAGCCGCGTGATGTAGTCGAGCACCTTTCCCTCTGCGCGCACGCCCTTGCACGCGTCGATCACGCCGAGGATCTCCTCGCGCGCCATCACCGGCCGCACGCCGAGCGCCTCCATGTCGAACAGATCCACGCCGCGCTCGTACCGCTCGAGGATGCGCGTCTCCTCCCCCTGGCTCGGATAGTCGACGAGCAGCTTGAACATGAAGCGATCAACCTGCGCCTCCGGGAGCGGATACGTCCCCTCGTACTCGAGCGGGTTCTGCGTCGCGATCGTGATGAACGGCGGCGTGATGGGGTACGTCGTCGCGTCGTTCGTGACCTGCCGCTCCTGGAGACACTCGAGCATCGCGGACTGCGTCTTGGGCGTCGCGCGGTTCACCTCGTCGGCGAGCAGGATGTTCGTGAACACCGGCCCGGGCCTGAAGACGAACTTCTGCTCGCGCATGTCGAACACCGAGTGCCCGACGAGGTCGCCCGGCATGAGGTCCGGCGTGCACTGCACGCGCCTGAAGCTGCACGAGAGCGCGCGGCCGAACGCGTTGGCGAGCAGCGTCTTCCCGAGCCCCGGCGGGCCCTCGAGGAGCACATGCCCGTGGGCGAACAGCGCGAGCATCACGCCCTCGACCACGTCGTCCTGGCCGACGATCACCTTGCCGATCTCGTCGCGGATCCGCTCGAACGCCTTCTGGATCTCCATAGGATTCATCGTTTCTTCCCCTTGCTGCTCTCGGCCAGCATCCGCTGGCAGATCGCCATCTTCCGAATCAGGACCACGTGTCGCTCCGCGTTGCGCCCGCCCGTGTCGAGCTCCCGCGCCGCCTCAGCCGCCACGTCCTCCGCCGCCTGACGTTCCTCTCCCCGACCCCTCCCCTTCATCGCGCGCCGCAGGTGCTCGAGCACCCGCGAGAGCGCCCACTCGCTGCGACCGGCCCGGAGGTAGAAGTCGCCGACGTCGCGCGCCAGCGTCGTCACCTCCCGCGCCCGCCTCGAAGGCGGGGCCGGCGTCGGCCGGACGAGCCGCGCGCTCGCCCACCAGTAGACGAACAGTCCGAGCAGGAGCACCTGGAGGAGCACGCCGCGCCACGGGCCGGAGCCGAGGTACGCGACCAGCGACGGCTCGGGCTCGACCCCCTCGTGCGCCTCGTCGAACGCCCAGAGCTTCTCCTTGCCGGCCTCGTCGATGAGCGCGGCTGCGAACAGGTGCGCCCGCTTGAAGCCGAGCTCGCTGTTGTCGAGCATCGTCGCGTCGGCGAGCTGGATCACCGTGCCGGCGCCGTGGCTCTCCGTGGAGACGATCGTCCGGCCCTCCCCATCGGTCACCATCGCCTCGGCACCAATCTCGGACAGGGCGATCTCTCCTCGGACCGTGGCCTCGAAGGTCGGGACCTCGCGCGGGGGGTCGGCGCGGCGCGGCAGGTAGCTGAGCGAGACGGAGACCGGCGGGGACTCCCCGCGAGCGCTCAGCTCGAAGAAGCCCTCGTCGCCGAAACGGTCGACGGCGTTCCCCTCGTCGTCGCGGATCGGGTGCCCGATGATCAGCGTGCCGCCGGTGCTCGAGACCCAATCGAGCATCTCCTCGCGATCGCGGTCGTCGATGCCGCGGCTCGGCGAGAGGACGACGAGCACGCCAACGCCGTCGCCGACTTGCGAGACGCCGCCGAGCAGGCGCCTTGCGCCGGCGGTGTTGCGCCCGACCAGATCGTGGAACACGGCGTAGCCGTCCGGCCGCGTGCTGGTCGAGGGCGCGTCGAGATACGACAGCGGCGGCTCGGGCTCCCACAGCGCCGCGAGGGTCACCCACGCGGCGAGGCCCAGCCACCAGCCGATCTCAGCCTTGTGGCTTCTCGATCCCACAGAGCTCCTCC
>JALNZK010000143.1:0-10959 GCA_023229365.1 Pseudomonadota bacterium
ACCATGTCGGCGCAGTGGGCCGCCGCGACGCGATCGAGCCGCGCGTCCCGCGCGAGCGGGGCGAGCCCGAGGCGCTTCCGCGCCGCGTTGACGAGGGTGACGATGCGCGCGTCCGGCGCCTCCGCCGAAGCGCCGCCGTCGTCCGCGCCCGCCGCGATCGTGGGGCGCCCGTCCGGCGGCACGCCGGCGAAGAGCGGGAGGAGAGAGGCGGTCTCGGGTCCGCCCCCGAGATCGACCTGGATCTCGAGCTCGTACCGGCCCCGCCTCTCGAACGGCACCTCGACGGTGAGCACCCCCCCCGAGACCCTCGCGGCCAGCGCGTCCGCGGAGCCGTCCGGCAGCCCGAGGTACGCCCGCGCCGCGCCCGGGGCGCCGGAGACGGTCCCGCTCACGGTGAGCGCGGTGCCGACCTCGCTCGACACGGGGATCGGCGCGAACGACACGGCGCGCTTCGCGCCGACCCACACCACCACGTCGCGCCCCCCCCGGCCCGCCTTTCCCAAGCCGCAGTGCGTCACGTCGCGGCGGTGCTCGGCGACGAACGCGGCGAGATCCTGCAGCCCGGCCTCGAGATCGCGGGTCGCGAACGGCGCGAGCTGGTACTCCGTCCCGCCCTCCGCGAGCACCGCGAAGCGGAGGTGGTCGATCTCCGCCTCGCCCTGCGATCCGGCGGCGGACGCCAGCACGGCGGCGTGCCTCCGGGCGGCGCGGACGAGCCGCTCCTCGATCGCGCAGCCGAGCGGCCCCTCCCCCTCGATCCGCGCGACGATCGCGGCCTCCTCGGCCGTCAGCGCGGCGGGCTCTGCCTCCCCGCCGTAGTGCGCCGCGTAGGGAGCGGAGGTCGTCGGCTTCGCCTCGGCGGGGACGGGCTCCGCGATCCCCGCGGCGCCCCCGCCGCACCTGGCGACGGCGATCGCGGCCGCGAGCGCGATCCCTAGGCGTTCACGCCGTGGCACTTCTTGTACTTCTTGCCCGACCCGCAGGGGCACGGATCGTTGCGGCCGACCTTGGGGGCCTCGCGCTTCTGCGTGGACGGCTTGCGCCGCTCCTGCGGCCCTCCCCCGCCCTCGCCGCCGCGCCCCTCGATGGTCTTCGCCGTGCGGCGCGGCATAGCGATGCGCTGCGCGTCCTCCTGCCGCTCGATCTTCACGTGGAGCGTCTTCTCGAGCACGTTCACCTTGATGTTGCCCATCATCTCGGTGAACATCTCGTACCCCTCGCGCTTGTACTCCTGCTTGGGATCCCGGTTGCCGTAGCCCCGCAGGCCGATGCCGGCGCGCAGGTTGTCCATCGCCGCGAGGTGATCGAGCCACTGCCTGTCGATCTCGCGCAGGTAGAAGTGCCGGAAGGCGGTGAGGAGGACGTCCTTCCCCATCTCCTTCTCCTTGGCGACCACGCTCTGCTCGGCGAGCCCGAACAGCCGCTCGGAGAGATCGTCGATGCTGCGGGAGTCCTTGAGGCTCGGCACCTGGAACGCGAGCTTCCCCTGCACCGCGCGGGCGAGCTCCTCGAGGTTCCAGCCCTCCTCGTTGTTGCCCTGGCAGTACTCGTCGACGAGGCCGAGCAGCACGCCGTCGATGTCGTCGAGGAGGCGCTCGCGCTGCGCCGCGAGGGAGCGCGGGATGAGCCCGACGAGGTGCTCGTACGCCTCCTTGGGATCGCTCGTCGATCGCAGATCCGGCTTGACCCCGAAGAAGGCGTAGACCTGCTCTTCGACCCTGTCCGGGAAGATCTCCACGACGTCGTCGAGGGTCGGCACCGGCAGCGAGCCGTCCGGTCCGGGCGGCGGCGCCTCGCGCAGCCGAGACAGCACGATGACGATCCGCCGGATCGGATCCGCGAGGAGCTTCCGGAACTCCTCGACCTGCTCCTCGGGGACCTCGCGGTCGACCATGCGCTTCTCGACCTCGGCGAGGCTCACGGCCTTGTCCGACGAGCCGACGCCGGCCTCGGTGCGGTACTTGCCCTCGAGCACCTGCTTGCGCAGCGCGTAGATCGTCTTGCGCTGCTGGTTCATGACGTCGTCGTACTCGAGCAGCTGCTTGCGGGTGTCGAAGTTGCGGCTCTCGACCTTCTTCTGCGCGTTCTCGATCGAGCGCGTCACCATCTTGTGCTCGATCGGCACGCCGTCCTCCATCCCGAGGCGGGTCATGATCCCCGCGAGCCGTTCGGCGCCGAAGATCCGGAGGAGGTCGTCCTCGAGCGACAGGAAGAAGCGGGACGTCCCGGGATCCCCCTGGCGGCCCGCACGCCCGCGCAGCTGGTTGTCGATGCGCCGCGACTCGTGCCGCTCGGTCCCGAGGATGTGCAGCCCGCCCGCGCCGATGACCTCCGCGCGCTCGAGCTCGCACTGGCGCTTGTACTCGGCGACGAGCTTCCGGTATCCGGGCGCGTCCTCGTCCGGGTTGATGCGGCCACGCGCCATCATCTCCGCGTTGCCGCCGAGGATGATGTCCGTGCCGCGGCCCGCCATGTTCGTCGCGACCGTGACTGAGCCCTTCCGCCCGGCCTGCGCGATGACGTACGCCTCGCTCTCGTGGTGCTTGGCGTTGAGGACGTTGTGCTCGATCCCCTTGCGCGACAGGATCCTGTGGATCGCCTCGGACTTCTCGACGCTGACCGTGCCCACCAGGACCGGCTGGCCGTGCCCGCGGCAGGCGAGGATCTCGTCCACGATCGCCGTGAACTTCTCCCGCTCGGACTTGTACACGACGTCCTGGTTGTCGTAGCGCACGCATGGCCAGTTCGTCGGGATGACCGTCACGTCGAGCTTGTACGTCTTCATGAACTCTTCGGCCTCGGTCTCGGCCGTGCCGGTCATGCCGGCGAGCTTCCCGTAGAGGCGGAAGAGGTTCTGGAACGAGATCGTGGCGAGCGTCCGGTTCTCCTCGAGGATCGGGACGTTCTCCTTGGCCTCGATCGCCTGGTGCAGGCCGTCCGACCACCTGCGGCCGGGCATCGTGCGCCCCGTGAACTCGTCGATGATGACGATCTTCTGCTCGTCGTCGACCATGTAGTTCACGTCGCGCTTGTAGAGGTTGTGCGCCTTGAGCGCCTGGTTGACGTGGTGCAGGTGATCGATGTTCTCCGGATCGAAGAGGTTGCCGATGGCGAGCGCCTTCTCGACCCGGTCCACGCCCTCCTCGGTCAGCGTGACCGAGAACCCCTTCTCGTCGACGATGAAGTCGGTCTCCTTGCGGAGCCGCGGGATGATGCCGTTGATGGTCGAATAGAGGCTGGACGACGCCTCGGGCTCGCCCGAGATGATGAGCGGCGTCCGCGCCTCGTCGATGAGGATCGAGTCGACCTCGTCGACGATCGCGTAGTTCAGCGCGCGCTGGACGTAGTCGTAGATGCTGAACTTCATGTTGTCGCGCAGGTAGTCGAAACCGAACTCGTTGTTCTGGCCGTACGTGATGTCGGCGAGGTACGCGTCCTGCTTCTCCTTGCGCGACTGGCCGTGGAGCGTGGCGCCGACGGAGATCCCGAGGAAGTTGTAGATGCGGCCCATCCACTCCGCGTCGCGGTTGGCGAGGTAGTCGTTGACCGTGACGATGTGGACGCCCTTGCCGCCGAGCGCGTTCAGGTAGGCGGGGGCCACGGCGACGAGCGTCTTGCCCTCGCCGGTCTTCATCTCGGAGATGCACCCCTCGTGCAGCACGACGCCGCCTATGAACTGCACGTCGAACGGCCGGATCCCGAGGGCGCGGATCGACGCCTCCCGCACGACGGCGTACGCCTCGGGCAGGATGTCGTCCAGCGCCTCGCCGCGCTCGATGCGCCCCTTGAACAGCGCGGTCTGCGCCCGGATCTGCGCGTCCGTGAGCCGCTGGATCCTCGGCTCGAGCGCCGAGATCCGCTCGATGACGGGGCGGATCCCCTTCATCTTGCGCTCGTGGTTGGTCCCGAGGAGCTTCTTGACGATCTTGAGCATGTGTCACCGGCTGCGGAAACCGGCAGACAAGCTAATCCGGCGGGGCTCGAAAAGCAAGAGCGGGGCTACTCCCGACAGGCGCTCGCGCCCCGCTTCGGCGGCTTCGCGGCGAGCCGCAGGGCGGCGTCCGCCGGCAGCTCGGACCGCGGGATGGCGTAGCCGACGTCCGGCGTGTGGTAGCGCCCGTCCTCGTCGCGGCAGACGCTGACGAAGAGCGCCGTCCCGTCCTTCATGGGCTTGTAGCCCGCCTCCGCCATCTCCGCGAACGAGAAGATCTTCGTCTTTCCGCACCCGCGGATCGGCGTCACGACTTCGACCTCGTAGATGAGGTTGACGTAGCCCGACACCGGGACCGGCCCGCCGTCGGGTCCCTCGATGCGCGCGCCCCGGATCTCGACGAGCGCGCTCAGATCGGTCGAGGCGACGTTTCCCCGGACGAGCTCGAGCATCTCGGCCGCCTGCTCCGGATCCGCCTGCGGTGCGGGCGCGGGATCCGGCTCCTGCTGCGCGACGGGCTCCTGCTGCGCGACGGGCTCCTGCTGCGCGATGGGCTCCTGCTGCGCGGCAGGTTCCGGCTGCAGATCCGGTTGTGCCTGTGGATCGGGCGCCGTCGTCGATGCGGGCGGGGCGCCGCCGCAGGAGAGAAGGCAGAAGGACAACGTCCCCAAAGCGGCGATGGCTCTCAACTCCTCGCCCCGCCTACTCGATCGGGTGGGTGCCGGGCTCGACCGGCTGGGTGTGCCAGCGGAAGTTGTCGATGATCACCTCGGAGTCGTAGATGTGGTCGCCGGTGTCGTGGACGTGGAACCGGAGCTGGAACGACTCGCCCGGCAGGACCGCGGCGGTCGTCATCAGCCACTCCGTGGAGGAACCGTACGCCGAGCTGTCGGTGCCGGAGCTCGACGCGCAGGAGAAGCCGGTCCCGGCGATGCTGAAGTCCGAGTAGCCGGAGGGGCAGCCGCCGTACCAGCAGCACTCCGAGTAGGAGTTGTTGACGGCGATGTAGCAGCAGTGGCCGTACGGGTGGGTCGGGCACGCGGCCGAGTCGATGAAGTCGTAGTACCCGCCGGACGCGGTGTCGCGGCACGCCGTGAAGTTGATGACGTCGTCCACGCTGCCGGTCGAGGGGCCGTTCATGATCGCGTAGAACTTGTCGTTGAACGTCGTCCCGATGAAGTCGTCGTACTCCGCCGAGAAGAAGATGTAGTCGAACGAGAAGCCGAGCGCGTTCGACGGCGCGCGCAGGGAGAGCACGAGCTCGACGGCGTCGTACGCGGTGCTCGTGTCCCACGGGTCCGTGTACGACGAGCCGGCCAGCGAGGTCGACCGCCCGCCCGTGGTCTGGAGCGCCGTGCCGCTCGACAAGAGGGTGTACGAGCCGTTCTTCCTCGCGTTGAGGTTCGCCGGGGTGCCGAACTTGGTCACGGCCTGCGTGGCCGGATCGAGCATCGTGCCGGCCGTGACGCCGCTCGGGCTCGCCATGCTCCCGCCGAAGTAGAACAGGCTCTCCCACTCGTAGATGCAGACGTCGATGGCGCACACGAGGTTCGTGATCTCGTTGCCGGTGCCGCCGCACGCGCACGTCTCCACCTCGTCGGTCGAGCCGTCGCAGTCGTTGTCGACGCCGTCACCCGTCTCGTCCTCGCCGAGATCCTCGATGGCCTCCGGGTTGACGAACTCGTTCCCGTCGTCGCAATCGCCGTCGATCGTCGAGTAGCCGTCACCGTCGAGGTCGAGCTCCTGCCACGGCGGCTCGTCGATCGCGCCGTCGCAGTCGTCGTCGTAGCCGTTCCCGTCATCCTCGATCGCGCCCGGGTAGACGTCCGGGTTCGTATCGTCGCAGTCGAACGGCAGGCACCAGCCGTCGCCGTCCGCGTCCGTGCACTCCGCGGGCGGATCGGTGTCGGAGTCGGAGTCCGCGTCCGTGCCGCCGTCGGCGTCCGAGTCCGAATCCGTGTCCGAATCCGTATCCGTGTCCGAATCCGTGTCCGAATCCGTGTCCGAGTCCGAATCGACATCCGTGTCGGCGTCGGTATCCGAATCCGTGTCGCCGTCCGAGTCCGAGTCGGTGCCGGGCGTGAACCCTCCCTCGCCGCCGCCGCCCTCGCACGCGACCGCGGCGAGCGCCACTGCGAAAACCCCGGCGAGCAGAACCTTCATCGTCGAGAGCATCGCACCCTCCGTCTTCGGCCGCCCTCGCCACCCGCGCGCGGCCGACGTTGTCCGACTCGTCTATTAGTGCGCGGCATCCTCCGCCATTTATGATATCGGGATCATACTCTGTTTTATCGATTTTTACGCGACGGTTGTAAGCTCGGCCCATGGACCGGAAGAAGACGGCGCGCCGCATCGCCGCGGTGCTCGATCGGATGTACCCGGACCCGGTCGCTCCCCTGCGCCGGGAGGACCCGTACGCCCTGCTCGTCGCCACGGTGCTCTCCGCCCAGTGCACGGACGTCCGCGTCAACGCCGTGACGCCGGCCCTGTTCGCGCGCGCTTCGACGCCGGAGGCGATGGCGCGCCTCCCTCGGGAGGTGATCGCCGACCTGATCCGACCGTGCGGGCTCACGAAGGCGAAGTCCAAGGCGATCTCGGAGCTGTCCGCGATCCTCGTCGCGCGGTTCGGGGGGCGGGTGCCGGAGAGCTTCGCGGAGCTCGAGTCGCTGCCGGGCGTCGGGCACAAGACCGCGAGCGTGGTCATGGCGCAGGCGTTCGGCGCGCCCGCGTTCCCGGTGGACACCCACGTCCACAGGCTGGCGCGCAGGTGGGGGCTCTCTTCGGGCAGCTCCGTCGCCGAGACCGAGCGCGACCTCAAGGGGCTGTTCCCCGAGCGGGCGTGGCACAAGATCCACCTGCAGATGATCCTGTTCGGCCGCGAGCGCTGCAGGGCCCGCGGGCACGATCCGGCCGACTGCCCGATCTGCTCCTTCGCCGCGCCTAGATAGCGGCGCCCTCCAGCGCGAGGAGCCGCGCCTTCCAGCCCGCAGGCCCCGACCAGCCGCCGAGCCCGCCGCCGGCCGGGACGACGCGGTGGCACGGGACGAAGATCGGCGTCGGGTTCGCGCGCATGGCCGCGCCGACCGCGCGCGCAGCGTCCGGATGTCCGGCGAGCCGCGCGCGCTCGCCGTAGGTGACGGTCGCGCCGCACGGCACCCTCGCCAGCGCGCGGTACACGTCCCTTCGGAACGGTGTGAGGCGGCTCGTGTCGATCGGGGTCGACAAGGCGGTCACCTCGCCGCTCAGGTAGCGCCGGAGCTCGATCCCCGCCGCGATGGCGCGCCTTCGCCCACCCACGCCCAGCGCGAACCCGCGCTCGGACAGGCGGCGCTCCAGCTCGGCCGCGCCGAAGCACGGGAACAGCACCGCGACGACACCGCGCCGCGACGCGAGGACGCCGAACGTCCCCGCCGCCGTCGGCACCGCGAACCCCGCGACGCCCTCTCCCCCTGTCGCGCTCGGCCCGTCCCCGAGCTCGGCGCGCGCCGGCCAACGTTCGAGCCTCATGCCGAGAGTATGCGCGATCGGCGCCGCGGGTTGCGGAAAAAACGAAAACGCGGGATCAGTCTCGCGAGGCGACGAGGAGGGCGAATGGCCGCCGATCGCGAGACGTGGGAGCGCCAGGCCGAGATGCTGGTGAACCGGATCCGCAAGAACCGGCGCCGGCTCGGCCCGTGGCTGAAGGCGGAGGGGATCTCCTGCTTCCGCCTGTACGATCGCGACATCCCGGAGCTGCCGCTCGTCGTCGACTGGTACGAGGGCCGCCTCCACGTCAGCCACCTCTCGCGCGACGACGGCGCCGATCCGGAGGCGCCGGCGCCGGCCGCGCCCGGGGCGCTCTCCGCGCGCGCGGAGCACCTCGCGGCGAGGGTCGCCGCCGCGCTCGACGTCCCCGCCGATCAGATCCACTTGAAGCGGCGCGACAAGGCGCCGGGGGGCACGCAGTACGATCGCCTCCGCCGCAGCGGGCGGGAGATCGAGGTCGGCGAGGGGGGACACCGCTTCCTCGTGAACCTCTCGGACTACGTCGACACCGGCCTCTTCCTCGACCACCGGATCACCCGCCGCCTCGTGGCCGCGGAGGCGCGCGGCAGGCGGTTCCTCAACCTGTTCGCGTACACCGGCTCGTTCACCGTGTACGCCGCGGCCGCGGGCGCGGCGTCGACGACGACGGTGGATCTCTCGCAGCGCTACCTCGACTGGGCGGAGCGGAACCTCCGCCTGAACGGCCTCGCCGGGCCCGCGCACCGCCTCGTCCGCGACGACGCGATCGCCGCGCTGGAGGACGGCCGTGTCGCCGGCGGGTACGAGCTCGTCGTCGTCGATCCGCCGACCGTCTCGAAGAGCAAGAGGATGCGGCGACCGTTCGACGTGCAGGGCGATCACGCGGCCCTGCTCCGCAGCGTCCTCGGCGTCACGGCGCCTGGCGGCGTCGTCTACTTCTCCACGAACCTGCGCCGCTTCGCGCTCGACTTCGATCCGCGCGGCGCGGCGGAGATCGAGGATATCTCGGCGAAGACGATCCCGCCCGACTTCCGCGACCCCAAGACCCACCGCTGCTTCCGGATCGTCAAGCGGTGAAGGCCGGCGCGGTCAGCCCCGCCGCGGGTACTCCGGATCCAGGCGCGCGGCGATCGCGGCGCGGGTCCGCTCGACGAGCGCGTCCATCTTCTTGCGGTCGTGCCCGGCCGTCTCGATAGGCTCGCCCACGATCATCTGGATGGGTCCCGAGTGGAACGCCATCGACCGCTTGTCCGGCAGCAGGCGCCACGAGCCGTTCACGGTGACCGGCAGGATCGGCAGGCCGTTCCGCACCGCGAGCAGGAACCCGCCGCTCTTGAACTCGCGGATGGCGCCGTCGTCCGAGCGCGTGCCCTCGGGGAACACGGCGATGCTCACGCCCTTGGGGAGCCTCCGCGCCGCGGCGTCCATGCTGCGCAGTGACCGCTTGGGGTTCGAGCGATCGATGAACACGTGCCGCGCGGCCCACAGCGCCCACCCGAAGAGCGGCACGTACACGAACGACTTCTTGATCACCCACCGGAACTGCAGCCCGAGCCCGAGCATGAGCGCCGGGATGTCGAAGAGCGACTGGTGGTTGGACATGATGATGTACGAGCGCGAGGCGTCGACGCCGGGGTTGTGCACGACCTCGAGCCGCACGCCGCAGACGACCGTCGCCCACCACGTCCAGCCCTGGCACAGGCGGAACGCGAGCCGCCCGCTCGGGCCGACGAACCCGGCGAGCGAGATCGGCGCGAAGAACACCATCGAGGCGAGCGCCCACCAGAGCACGATCCAGGCGGCCTTGAGCCTGTCGAGCATGGGAAGAGTTCTAGCAGAAGTCGTGTGATCTTGACTCGCGGAACTTCGTGGCGTAGTAATCCGCTCATGACGACGCGCTCGGCCAGACGCCACCATCATCACGGCCCCTCTCGGGCTGGGTGACGGCGGTGTAACCGAAGCAGCGATCAAACACCCCGACGCCGGCCCTGAGCCGGCGTTTTCGTATCCACGACAAACAAACCGGTTCGGGCCTCGCGCGGGGAGAGGAGGACCGGAAATGACATCGACACAACTGCGCCTCGCCCTCCCGAAGGGCCGCATAAAGGAAGGCGTGCTCCGCCTCATCGAGGACGCGGGGATCGGCTGGCGCGCCTCGGAGCGCGAGTACCGGCCCGCCCTTTCAATCCCCGGCTTCGAGGTGAAGCTGCTCAAGCCGCAGAACATCGTGGAGATGCTCGCGGCCGGATCGCGGGATCTCGGCTTCGCGGGCGCGGACTGGGTCGCCGAGCGCGAGGTCCGGCTCGTCGAGCTGCTGGACACCGGCCTGGACGCGGTGCGCATGGTCGCCGCGGCCCCGGCCGAGCTGCTCTCCGGCGGCCGGCTGCCCGGGCGCCGCCTCGTTGTGGCGTCCGAATACGAGAGCCGGACGCGGTCGTGGATCGCCCGCGCCGGCCTCGACGCGCGCTTCGTGCGCGCGTACGGCGCCACCGAGGTCTTCCCGCCAGAGGACGCGGACCTTATCGTCGACATCACGGCGAGCGGCAACACGCTGCGCGCGAACGGGCTCGTCGTCGTCGAGGAGCTGATGACCTCCTCGACCAGGCTGTACGCGAGCCCCCTCGCCATGGACGACCCCGGGAAGCGGCGGCGGATCGAGTGCCTCTCCCTGGTGCTCTCGTCGGTGCTCGAGGCGCGGCGGCGCGTCATGATGGAGGTGAACGTCCCGGCCGACAGGCTCGCGGACGTCGTCGCGGCGCTCCCGTGCATGCGGGAGCCCACGCTCTCCCCGCTCCACGGCGGCGGCGGTTACGCGGTCAAGGCGGCGGTGCCTCGGGGGCAGCTGCCCGAGCTCATCCCGCTCGTGAAGCAGCGCGGCGGCACCGACATCGTCGTGACCCGGCTCGCGCAGATCGTGCCGTAGGGGAGGCGGAGATGCGCACCGAAACGACCTTCGTCCCCACCCCCGGCAGCGCGGCCGCGGCGTACGCGCCCAGGCCGCCCGCGGGCCCGGCGACGCTCGCGCTCGACGCGAACGAGGGGCCGGCGCCGCCGCCGTCCCTGCTCGATGCGCTTCGCGCCGTCGGGCCGGAACAGCTCCGGCGCTACCCGAGCGCGCGCCCCCTCGAGGGGCTCCTCGCCGAACGGCTCGGCGTGCCCGCGGAGCGCGTCGTCGTGACGGCGGGCGCCGACGACGGGCTGGAGCGGGCCGCGCGCGTCGCGCTGTGCGCGGGGCGTGAGGCGATCCTGCCGGTGCCGACGTTCGAGATGCTCGAGCGCTACGTCCGGGCCAGCGGCGCGGACGTGGTGCGGATCCCCTGGCTGGAGGGCGCGCTGCCGACCGACGAGATGGCGCGGGCGGTGACGCCGAGGACGTCGTTCGTCGCGGTCGTGTCGCCGAACAACCCGACCGGCCTCGTCGCGTCTCAAGGCGATCTCGCGCGCCTGTCGGACGCCGCGCCGGCCGCGCTCCTCGCCGTGGATCTCGCGTACGCGGAGTTCGCGGACGTGGATCTCACGCGGGC